>NZ_JBFEFT010000020.1:0-61998 GCF_047229225.1 Bacillus sp. 179-C3.3 HS
CCCTCCTAATTAACACTTTGTTTAAGTGTATCACTAGAAGGGTGTTTTTTTATGTCCCATTTGACTAGGTTAGTCTACTTCAATGAGCGGCTTTTTTTATACACGGCGGATCGCGATCTCCTTCACCTTATGGTGATCCCCTTTTTTCAAAATCAAATCAGCTCTATATTTGGTTGGCAGTATGTTTTCATATAAATTAGGTCGATTCACTGTATTCCAAATCTTGCTGGCCATCTGATCTGCCTCTTCATCTGTTAAATCTTTGTATTGATGAAAGAAAGATTCAGGGTCTTGGAAAGCCGTTTCTCGAAGCAAGCGGAAGCGTTCTTTATACCAAGATTGAATTTGTGTTTCATCAGCATCCACATAGATAGAGAAATCAAAGAAATCTGAAACAAATACGCGCGGTTCACCTTTCAAATCGTCTAGCGCCGGTGATTGAAGAACATTAATTCCTTCAATGATCACAATATCTGCATCCTCCACCGTTTCATAGATGCCTTCAAGCCGATCATAGGTTAGATGCGAATAAACCGGTGCCTGGACGTTCTCCTTCCCCGATTTCAATTCATTCAAAAAGGACAGCAATGCTTTAACATCATAGCTTTCCGGGAATCCCTTTCTTTCCATCAAGCCTCGGTCCTTTAGCTCTTTTTGTGGATACAAAAACCCATCCGTTGTGACAAGACTGACCTTTAATCCATCTCCAATCCTTGATAAGAGCGTCTCAATGATTCGTGCTGTCGTACTTTTTCCAACGGCCACACTTCCAGAAATCCCAATTAAAAAGGGAATTTTCGCGTGATGCGGGTAATTCAAAAAAGCATTGACATGTTGGTTTTTTTGTTTTTCCGCAAAAACATGTAATGTCAGAAAACGAATCAGTGGTATGTAAATATCTTGTACTTCTTCAAGTGATAAATAATCGTTTAATCCTTGAAGCGCCCTTGCTTCTTCTTCTGAAACTGATACGGGCATATATTCTCCAAGAGCAGCCCAAGCCTCTCTCGTATGGCGTGTATATAGCGTATTAAAATTCAGTCGCTCGTCACCCAATGTCTTTCCCACCAATCTTTACTAAAATCGTAACCTAAAAGACGATAATCCGATTGTAGCTTAAAATGAAGGCGCTGTCTTTATTTTTCATCTAACTTCTTTTGAAAAAAAGCATGAAAAAATGGAAGTGAGGGTAAATAAGAGTATTCAGTGTCATAAACAGAAGGGAGCACGCCAACATGAAATATGTGATCATTGGGGGCGATGCAGCCGGAATGAGCTGCGCCATGCAAATATATCGAGAGGACCCAGACGCGCATATTGTCGCTTTGGAAAAAGGGGATATTTTCTCATATGGTCAGTGTGGTCTCCCCTACTTCATAGGTGGCCTCATTGATCACCATGAGAAACTCATCGCACGCAGCGCTGAAACCTTTCGTGACAAATATGGGATTGATGCCAGATGCTCGCACGAGGTGACGTCGATTCACCCTGATCAAAAAACCGTGTCAGGGATCCATACAAAAACAAAAAAACCTTTTACGGAAACATATGAACGCTTATTAATTGCAACTGGGGCAAGCCCTGTTACGCTTGATGCCGATAGTCATTCTTTAGAAGGCGTACACGTATTAAAAACAATCCCCCATGCGCTGTCCATTGTAAGCCAATTAAAGAAGAACGTCTCACATATCACCATTATCGGTGGGGGTTATATCGGCTTAGAAATGGCCGAAAACTTAAAAGCATTAGGAAAAGACGTCCATATCGTCCAGCGCGGATCAACACTTGGTCCAGGATTTGACCGAGATATGGCAAAACACCTTGAAGAAGAAGCAACCGCTCAAGGGATTCACGTCGTATTCAATGAAACAGTGCAACATGTCGTAGGAGAAACGCATGTAACTGCTATGAAAACAGATAAACAAACGATAAAAACCGATCTAGTGATATTGGCCATCGGGGTCACACCGAATACATCATTTCTTGATGGGACAGAAATTCATCGCCTTGAAAATGGGGCAATTGCTGTCGATCAATACATGCAAACCAATGTAACAGACATTTATGCTGCGGGTGATTGTGCTGCTACTTATCACCGCTTGAAAAAAAGACTAGATTATATTCCACTTGGAACGACAGCCAATAAACAAGGAAGAATTGCAGGCTTTCACATGACTGGCACAGCTCGGCCTTTTCAAGGCGTTACCGGAACATCGATAATGAAATTGATGGACATGACAGCAGGACGCACAGGCTTATCCGAAAAAGAAGCAAAAGAAGAAGGCATCCCCTACTCGACAATCACAATTGAGAGTACTGACCACGCTGGATATTATCCAAATGCCCAGAAAATGAAAGTGAAACTACTTTATAGAAGCGACTGTCACACACTGCTCGGCGCGCAAATCATCGGTAAAAACGGTGTTGATAAACGAATTGATGTCATGGCAACCGCACTTTATCAAGAACTCACCATCACAGATCTCGAAGATCTAGATATCAGCTATGCTCCCCCATTTAATAGTGTATGGGACCCGCTCCAGCAAGCGGCTAGACGAATATAGAATCCTGCGGTTTGATGATATGCAAAAAGGTGTTATACACTCTGCAAACAAAAAGAAACCAGTTCATGACCGGTTTCTTTTTGTTTATTTTTTCATCATCGCTTTTCGTGCTACTTTTTCAAATAGAAACGGGAATAATTGATACAACTTACTGCCGGCATTCATCCAGCCAGGTAAGTTAATTTCTCTTTTCTTCGTCATCATGGCTGCTACGATCTTTCCGGCGACCTTGTCTGGATTCAGCATCATGAAATCAACATTTTTCACATATTCACCGCTGCGATCTGCGATCGTAAAGAAATCTGTCGCAATCGGTCCTGGATTCACTGTTGTCACATGAATGCCGCAGTCTACTAATTCCATTCTAAGGCTGTTTGAAAATCCGAGAACAGCATGCTTTGAAGCGGAGTAAATCGCTGATTTAGGGGTGGCAATCTTTCCTGCTTGAGACGCAATGTTGATAATATGTCCCTGTCCTCTTTGTTTCATATCTGGAATGACCTTTTTCGTGCAAGCGATTAAGCCAATGACGTTGACCTCGAACATTGACACCATTTCTTCAATAGACGCATCCTCTACAAGATCGAACACACCAAAACCGGCGTTGTTCACCAAAATGTCTACCGCACCAACTTCCTGATACGCCCGATCAATGTTCTCAAGCTGGCTGACATCGAGCTGAACGATGCGGCACTTCCCCCCATGATTGACGATCTTTTCTTTCACACGCTCAAGCTTTTCAATTCGTCTTGCAGAAATAATAATTTCTGCTCCTTGCGCTGATGCGAGGTAAGCCATCTTTTCACCGATTCCGCCAGATGCCCCCGTTATCCATATTCTCTTCCCTTTTAATCGCTCCATGTACTACAACTCCTTACATTGCTCGGTAATAAATGACACCATCTCTTTGTCGTTCTTCAATTTGACCCGCTGCTAAAAGAACATCGAGCTGTCCGACTGTTTCCGACAGTGTTAAAAATAATGCCTCTTCATATAGCACTGGAAATAAGGTGCGACAAAGATGAAACGCCGTCATCTCTTGTTGTTTGAGTAGCTGATAAATGGTATTCGCACGTTTCTCTTGTTTTTTAAATCTTTCTTCAATCAATTCTTGATGTTTTGTAATGAGCTGTCCGTGCCCTGGGTAGATGGTCTTGATCGGCAATGTCAACAATCGTGTCAGTGACGTTTTATATTGAAGCAGTGATTTTTGACGCTCTTGTCCTTCAGCAGGTGCTTCCATTAACGGGTTTGAAGAAATGGTCGTTAATAGCAAGTCACCACCAATGAAACGTCCCGTCCCTTCATCTAAGAAAGAAAGATGTGATTGTGCATGCCCAGGCGTCTCCATCACAAGGAAGTGTTCATGTCCACTAAGTCGATCTCCTTCTTTTAACACGCCGTCTATATGTGCGTGACAAGAATATGTATACGATTCCTTGACGATTCTTTCACATTCATGCCTATGAAGCGGGACACCTAATTGCTGCAGGAACCCATTCATATAGTCAATTTGGCGTTGCATAAACACAGGATCCTGACTAATATAAGGTTCGTTCAACGCATGGCCAAGCACACGAACATGAGGTTTCATCATATTTAAAAGACCCACATGATCTGCATGGTGATGGGTCAACACCACTTGATCAATATCATCAATGGATAAACGATGTTCTTTTAACTGTGTGACAAAGGCATGTTGTGCTTCATTAGTCATTGGCCCGCAATCTACTAACGTCAAGGCCTCTCCTTTTAATAGATAAGCATGGATATCCCCAACGGCAAACGGTGTGGGGATGGATAATTGAATGATTTCTTCTTTCACTTTGATATGTCATCTCCTGATTTTCGACTCATATGTCATCGCTCTTTATTCATTGTATCTTGCAATTGGAAGCCTGTCATGCGGTTTGGATCGTCAATTTTTATTTCTCCTCTTGACACACACTTGTCCATCGTTGCATAATGAACAACATATAAAATGCGCGATGACAAGGATGAGTAAGCAAAATAATGATGCAAGAGATTGAGGTCCACTGGCTGTAAGACTTCATCATCCCCTTATTTGCTGAACCTGCCCTTTGAGCTGTTAGGCAAACCTAAACGTTTCCCGCGTTAAGGGACTAGAGCTGAGTATGCCTATTTGCATGCTAATTGAGGGTGGTACCGCGAAAAACCTTTCGTCCTTTGCAGACGAGAGGCTTTTTTATTTTCTACAAGGAGGAGCAGCTTATGAGTAAAATTGGATTTATCGGTGCTGGATCGATGGCTGAGTCAATGATAAAAGGTTTATTAAAAAGTGGGATCATGTCAAACGAGGACATTATCGTAACAAATAAAACGAACGAAAAACGGTTAGAGGAATTAAACGAACGTTACGGGGTCAAAACCGATTTTTCTCGTTCCTTTATTTATCAGGAAGCAGATATCCTTGTGTTTGCTTTAAAACCAAAGGATGCGGAAAGCGGAATCACTGAGGTGCGTCCTCATCTAAATGGACAGCTCATCGTATCCATTTTGGCTGGGATTTCTATCGAGACGATTCAATATTATGCAGGAGACAAAACGGCGGTCGTTCGTGCCATGCCAAATACATCAGCAGCCATTCAGCAATCTGCCACAGGTCTTGCTGTCAGTCAGGAAGTCTCAGAAAAACAGAAGGCACAAGCGGTGGAGCTGTTTGAAACAATCGGTCATGTGACAGTGTTAGATGAATCACAGCTAAATGCTGTCACAGCTATCGCAGGTAGCGGACCAGCATTCATTTATCATTTTATTGAAGGTATGGAAAGAGGCGCGTCTGAGCTTGGGATGGATTCAGCAACTGCTAAATTACTCATATGTCAAATGATTGCAGGTGCGGCAAATATGCTGCAAGTGAGCGGAAAAGAACCTGCTGAACTACGAAAAGACATCACAAGTGAAGGTGGAACGACAGAAGCTGGACTAAAGACACTGGCTTCCTATCAATTCGAAGAAGCGGTTGTCGATTGTGTAAAAACAGCGACAAAACGAGCAGTGGAATTAAACGACATGTTTTCAGCCAATACCTATAAGTAATCGGAAAAGCACCTGTTTTGATCCAGGTGCTTTTTTTTTGAATTCTTTCGATTCCTCATCAGAGACTCAAGTACTCGTGGCATTTTTAGACAGGATGGTTTTGATTTGGGACAAATGATGTTGTTCATGTAAAGCAATTGTTTCAGCCAACATTTGAACCGTCATGATCCCCTCTTCCGGATGCATACCAGATTGATCCCATATCCCCTGTTCTAATAATTGAAGTGTGTCACTTCTTCTTTCTTTGAAGCGATTGATGAGCGCTTTTAACTCCTCCATCGTATACAATTCATAAGCTCTTTCCTTCACATACATTTCAGGGTCATACGATTGAAAAACGGTATCATCTCTTAATATCACCTGCTCAATCCTTTTTGACCAGACTTCTTCCGTATCATACAAATGTCCGATGATTTGTTGAATGGACCACTTGCTTTCTCCCATCGCTTGTTTGAATGAATCGACATCACATGTCAGCACCAGCTCTTCAAGCTCTCTGATACTCTGTTTAAGCGATTGAATGATGTCTGTCTTTGTTAATTGCCCCGTTTCCATGATAAATTGAAGTCTCCCTTCAGATTCTATTTTGGCGCACCCCTCTATGATCCTTTGGCTTTCTCACTTTTCTCTAGTAAGGAATGGATCGTTGACTCCAACAATTCTGGCAAAATACCAAATGTGAATGGCATATGTACCCGTTCTGTCCACTTGTGTGGGTCTTTTCCTAACGGTCCCACGTTAATGACCGGTACATATAGTAACTCCTTTTCTCCATGTGGTAATGCATATCCTTTTTTGTAGAGTGGCATATTGGTGGTATAATCGTCGATCTGTTGTTTTTCTAGTTGCAGATAACTTAAATCTGATAGTCCGGGGAAATATCTCACTTCTTCTATTTCCAGTCCATAGACCTCCTTTGCCTCCTTTTGAATCTTTTGCAAGGTCTTCTGGATATGCGGATCATCTGTTGAGGACACTGAAGGATAAAATGGCGGGCTATAAAACAGGACGATGAGTGGACCATCTTCTTTACAAAGGGTCGTCAGCTCTGAGACGATTTTCGTTGAAACATCACGATCTCCTAGCCCACCTCGATTGGCATAAGTAGCTTGGATCATTTGTTCGACCTCCTGCGCGCCTGATCGTTCCATGGCTTTTTGATACAGTTCACGATACGTGAGAACCGTGATATGTGTATCAATGGGTGTAAAATGGGTAAAGCGCTGAAATGCAGTTGTTTTCTGTCTAAGATCGTCCTCCATTTGAACGGCTGCTTGTTTTGCTGTTTCATAGAGCAGTCCATGAAGCTGTTCACTTGAACGTTGCATCACAAGCACATTAAATAAAGACACGGCCATGTGTGGTGTTTGAACGGAATAGGCTTCCTTTAGGTCCTTTTGCATCAAATTCGTTGGAGGGGGTGTCATCTCACCATCTACCTCCTCACAAAAATCATGATTCATCTCTAATAAACGATTTAAAACGGATACCATGAAATTGGCATTGATTCCCGAAAACGGCTCTCCTACGTGCGTTTCAATCCCTTTACAAAAAAATCCTGCGAGCACCTTTCCTATACTACCTGTGTAAATATAATAATTCATATCACCAGGGTACTTTTCAAACATAGGCTCACTGTTTAAACAAGCCGTATACTCTAGCCCGTTCTCCTCCATAATTTCCTTTAGCTTTGGGACAGCCTCTAGCATGCCTTGTGAGTTGACTTCCTCATCTGGAACGGTGATAAGAAGAACATTCCCTTCAAACCTCCCATTCATCGCTCTTTCTAACATGGAGAGCTGCACGGTAAGTCCTGCCTTCATATCCATGGCTCCTCTCCCAAACAACCAATCGCCAGAAGCTAAGTCTTCTTTTACTCTTGTTGGCAGTAGATCACGTTTTCTTAGGAAAGCGGTCATCAATTCTTCAGGCTTACACGCCATCTGTTGACATTCACCGTAATCCTCTGTATCGACCACATCAACATGACTAAGCAGCAACACAGTTTGAGGCAGATCGCTGCGTTTCACAAGAGCCGTTACATAATGCCTGCCATCCTTCATCCGATGTAACCCTAATTCTTTAGGGTTTTGTTTAAAATAAGGACGTTCCCTCAACAACTCATACACATATTCCACTATTGCCATTTCACCCTTCGTACCAGAAATACTTTCATACTGTATGAGAGCTGTGAGCAGGTCTATTTGTTCACTCTCTGTCTGCCATTTCATCGCCTTTCCCCCTTTGATGTCTCTTCATCTCCATTATATAAAATTGGCTATCCTATCCATATTCTTTGAGCATCTTTTATGACGAAATGGATAAAGGGCTGTTATAATCGGCTATACAATTCAAGCAGGAGGCGAAGTTATGTTGGAAACAAAACTCTTTTCACCTTGGACATTAAAAGGTGTGACACTTAAAAATCGTATCGTGATGTCACCAATGTGTATGTATTCATCTTATGAGCGTGATGGAAAATTACAGCCTTTCCACTTTGCACATTATATTTCCCGCGCCCAAGGTCAAGCAGGTCTGATTATGGTCGAGGCAAGTGCGGTTTCACCTGAGGGAAGAATTAGTGATCAAGACCTCGGAATTTGGAGCGATGAACACATTGAAGGATTCGCTTCATTAAATGAACAAATCAAAGCATATGGAACAAAAACAGCTATCCAGTTAGCCCATGCGGGACGCAAAGCTGAACTAGATGGTGACATCCTTGCTCCATCCAGTATTCCATTTGATGAGAAGTCAAAAACACCTGTAGAGATGTCTGTCGATCAAATCAAAGACACCATTCAGGCGTTTCAAGATGCAGCAGTTCGAGCGAAAAAAGCCTGCTTTGACATTATAGAGATTCACGGTGCACATGGCTATTTGATCAACGAATTCCTGTCACCGCTTGCGAATCATCGAACAGATGAATATGGTGGTTCTCCAGAAAATCGTTATCGTTTCTTAAAGGAAATTGTTGATGCTGTTAATGAAGTATGGGATGGACCTTTATTTGTTCGTGTCTCTGCTTCTGACTACACAACAAAAGGACTTGATATCGCTGATTATATCGGCATCGCTACTTGGTTAAAAGAACAAGGTGTCGATCTCATTGATGTCAGCTCAGGCGCTGTCGTTCAAGCGCACATTCATACGTTCCCTGGATACCAAGTGAGCTTTGCAGAGAAAATCAAAGATGGCGCCGGCATTCAAACAGGCGCTGTCGGTCTGATCACATCGGGTATTCAGGCAGAAGAGATTTTACAAAATGGTCGCGCAGATTTAATCTTCATCGGCAGAGAATTTTTGCGAAATCCTTATTTCCCGAAAACAGCCGCAAAGGAGCTTCGTACATCGATTGAAGGTCCGCGTCAATATGATCGTGCTTGGTAAAACATGATCAAAAAAGGTGTCTATTTTTTGAAATAGGCATCTTTTTTGTTTAATGAAGAAACATTTCCGCATTTGTAGCCGTCTTTTAGCTAAAGAAACACTTTGAGGAGATGAAAGCATGAATTCGGCAATCATTGAAAGAACTTATCATATAAATGGCCATCATTTTGATACAAAGCATCGGCAAGCAAGACGGCAAGCGACGATTATCTTTGAAGCAGGATACGGGGTTTCTGGAGATACATGGACGTCGATAGCCCGTGATATAGATCCAGAGCTTGGGGTTTTCTTATATGACCGGTTAGGGACTGGAAACAGCAGTAAAAGACCTGCAGGAAGAACCCTCCATGACCTAGCAGATGATTTAGACGCGTTATTACACAAAGCAAATATAAAGCCGCCGTATCTCATTGTGGCTCACTCATTCGGTTCTCTTGTCAGCCGATTATGGGCAAATCGTAGAAAAAAAGATGTCATTGGCATGGTTCTCCTAGATCCAGCGAGTGAATACCAAGAGGACGTCATTCTGCCCTTATTATCAAAAGAAGAGCATGCCACTTACATGGAACAATTCACAGGAGAATGTACGCATCGGGACTTTCAACAAATGCTAAGCACGGTCAAGCATGTGCAAACGCATTATGGGATGATGCCGCTCCTAGTGCTCTCCTCAGGGAAAAGTCGCTTGTTCCATCCAGCACATGAAGCTTGGCTCATGCTTCATAAAAGAATGCTGTCACTGTCATCACAAAGTGGGTGGATTCAAGCGCAGAACAGTTCTCACTATATTCATCATGACGAACCGCATATTGTGCAGCTCGCCATCTATGATGTATGGTGTGCAGCAAAACAGCCTGTTTCCTACTACCAAGCCGCTAATTAAAGACAAAAACTCCTTGACGTATACGAGTCAAGGAGTTTTTGATTTATGCCATTGTGGTCGATTGATTTTTTTCGGCAAGAAGCTTTTCAATGCTGACAAGCTGAACACATAACGTAAAGATGTCAATCGCTTGCTCAAGTTCCTCAAGTGATGGGAACGTTGGAGCAATACGGATATTACGATCCAGTGGGTCTTTTCCATATGGATATGTTGCCCCTGCTCCTGTTAATGTCACGCCCGCGTCTTTTGCCTTTTTGACAACGGCTTTGGCACAGTGATCCAGTGTATTTAAACTGATGAAATATCCACCATTTGGCTTGTGCCACTCAGCGATTTCTTTTCCTCCAAGTTTTTCATCAAGGATGGACAGAACGAGGTCAAACTTCGGTTTAATGATCTCTGCATGTTTTTTCATATGTTTTTTCAAGCCTTCTACATCTTTGAAGAAGCGAAGGTGTCTTAATTGATTGATTTTATCTGGTCCGATTGTTTGCACAGACAATTGCTTTTCAGTCAAGCGCACATTCTCATGACTTGACGCCATCAGTGCAACACCTGAACCAGGGAATGTGATTTTAGAAGTGGAGGCAAACATGAACACACGGTTTGGATGTCCTGCTTCCTCTACTGCTTGGAAGATATCTTTTAACGTATCTGGTGTATCTGTTAAATGATGAACAGCATATGCATCATCCCAGAAAATACGGAAGTCCTCTGCTTTTGTTTTCATCGAAGCAAGACGATCGACTACTTGATCAGAATACGTAATACCATCTGGGTTGCTGTATTTAGGTACACACCAAATTCCTTTAATGGCTTCGTCTTCTGCAACCAATTTTTCCACCTGATCCATATCAGGTCCATCGGCTTTCATATCAACCGTAATCATCTCTATGTTAAATAGCTCACAAATGGCAAAATGACGATCATACCCTGGACTTGGTGCAAGGAATTTAACCTTTGGCAACTCGCCCCAAGGTGTTTGACTGCCATATACGCCATGAGCCATGGCACGTGCAATCGTATCATGCATCAGATTTAAACTAGAATTCCCACCGATGATGATTTGTTCTGGTTTTAGATGCAACACATCCGCAAAGAATTTCTTCGTTTCAGGAAGGCCCGTCAAACCGCCATAGTTACGTACATCTGTACCATCCTCTGCTGTCATCACATCTTTTGATGTCACAACATCCAGCATCCCCATTGACAAATCGAGTTGTGTTGGCGAAGGCTTACCTCTAGACATGTCTAAATGTAAGTTTTTACTTTTGTACGTTTCGTATTCATTTTGTAGAGTGGAATATAGCTCATTCAATTCTGCTTCACTTAACGCTGTAAAACTGCTCATTTTTGATTGTGCCTCCCGTTTCCTTCGTAATTTGATTCGTCATTTGTTTTTTCTACACCATTTTACCACTACCTGAAAAAGTGCGTCATCATAAAAATCAAAAAAATCGCACAACTATTTTTGACGTTTCATCCGATTTTTTTATAGAGACCTGCGGTGAATGATAAAAGAAGAGAAATCATGTGCAGCTTCTGTCTGCGGAAAAATATCGCGGGCTTCTTTCAATAATTGATTGAGTGCCTCGTTCCCTTGGTACCTTGCACTAATATGGGTCAAAATGAGGCTTTTTGCGCCTGCTTCCTGCGCTGTTTTTGCTGCTTGCTCTGTCGTACTGTGATAATAATTGTAGGCTAGTTCTGCATCTTCTCGACCGAATGTGGCTTCATGTACAAGCACATCCGCGTTCTTCGCTAGCTTTGTTATATTCTCGCACAAACGAGTATCTCCTGAAAATGCAACAATCCTCCCCTTTTTAGGGGGTTCTAAATAATCGGTTCCATCAATGATTCTTCCATCTTCTAGGGTCACGGTTTCCCCATTCTTTAGTTTCTGATATAAAGGTCCAGGTTTTACACCGATTTCTTTTAATTCAGTCGCTTTTAACGCACCCGGTACATCTTTTTCAACGACGCGATAACCGTATGCAGGAATGCCGTGAGACACACGTTTCGCTTCTACTTGAAACGAATCATCCTCAAACACGATCCCTTCGTCAATTTCTATAATATGCAATGGATATGTCAAATGCGTTTGTGTAGCAGACAGAGTGGCATCGACAAAGGCTTTGATTCCGCTCGGTCCATAGATCGTGAGCTCATCTTCTCCACCTTGAAAGGATCTGCTGCCAAGTAAACCTGGCAATCCGTATACATGATCTCCGTGCATATGTGTGATGAATATTTTCTCGATCTTTCTTGGTTTAATGGTTGTATGTAATATTTGATGCTGCGTCGCTTCCCCGCAATCAAAAAGCCACACTGCTTTTCTCTCTTCTAAAAGCTTGAGGGCGATGCATGTGACATTTCTTTGTTTGGCAGGAATGCCTGCGCCTGTTCCTAAAAAAAGCAATTCCATGACTTTACCTCCTTACAGCCGGTATACAATCTCTCTATTCATATAGAATACATGAAGACAGGATAAAAGTGAATTCAGTTAAAAAGTCGAATCAAATGTTTGCTTTACGTACAATGAACCTTTAAAATAAAGAAAATGTACATACATTCTCAGTTTTTACTACAAATGCTATGAATAAAGTGAGGTACTTCTCGTGAATACACAAACTAACCAACCAAAAGCAGTAATTGTCATTTTCGGCGCAACAGGAGATCTTGCTAAGCGCAAGCTCTATCCTTCTATACATAGACTGTATCATAGCGGCAAGCTTGGAGATCAATTCGCCGTTGTCGGTGTCGGGCGTCGCCCGTGGTCTCACGAGGATCTCAGAGCTGTGGTGAAAGAAGCAGTCTCTCATGATGATGCAGAAGCGAAAGCAGAAGAATTCATTTCTCATTTCTACTATCATGATTTTGACGTATCAAGCCCTGCATCATACCAAGAGCTCAACACCCTTCTGACAGGACTTGAGGATACATACAGTATCCCAAATAACCGTATGTTCTATTTAGCGATGGCTCCGGAATTCTTCGGTACGATTGCGAAGTTCTTAAAGAGCGAAGGGGTTTCAGAGACTACTGGCTGGTCAAGACTTGTAATTGAAAAACCATTTGGTCATGACTTACCTAGTGCAAAAACGTTAAATGAAGAAATTCGTGATGCGTTTACAGAAGATCAAATTTACCGTATTGACCATTATCTTGGCAAACAAATGGTTCAAAATATTGAAGTGATTCGATTTGCAAATGCCATCTTTGAACCACTTTGGACAAACCGTTATATTTCAAACATCCAGATTACATCTAGCGAATCTCTTGGCGTAGAAGACCGTGCTCGATATTATGAGAACTCTGGTGCGCTAAGAGACATGGTCCAAAACCATATGCTTCAGATGGTCGCACTTTTAGCCATGGAGCCACCAATCAAGCTGAACACAGAGGAAATCCGTAGCGAAAAACGGAAAGTATTGCGTGCCCTTCGTCCATTCTCTAAAGATGAAGTGGATCAATTCTTCGTACGTGGTCAATATGATACTGGGTCCATTGATGGCAACATGGTGCCTTCCTATCTTAAAGAGCAAAATGTGGATCCAAACTCAAATACTGAAACATTTGTCGCAGGAAAACTATTGATTGATAACTTCAGATGGGCTGGCGTGCCATTTTACATTCGTACAGGAAAACGATTAGAAAAGAAATCTACTCAAATCGTCGTACAATTTAAAGACATTCCGATGAACCTGTACTATGGAAACGGTAATTCCATGCATCCAAACTTACTGGTCATTCATATTCAGCCAGATGAAGGAATTACGCTTCACTTAAACGCTCGAAAACTAGACGGTGGAACGTATGCCGAGCCTATTAAGCTCGACTATCAAACGAACCATAATGACATCATGAATACACCAGAAGCTTACGAAAAGCTGATTCATGACTGTCTATTAGGTGATGCAACCAACTTTGCACACTGGGATGAAGTGGCACTCTCTTGGAACTTTGTTGATCCAATTTCCGAGAAGTGGGCTGAAAACAAAACATTAAAACCAAACTACCCTGCTGGTTCCATGGGACCAAAAGAAGCAGATCAGCTTCTAGAAAAAGATGGGTATCATTGGTGGAATATCTAATGAACATGAAAAAGAGCAGTCCCTTCGAGGAGCTGCTCTTTTTTTAAACGCTTGAACAGAAAGGCCAATACGAAACAAACGCAAAAAACCTTACCGTTTGGTAAGGTTTTTCGTGTTTTATTTTTATTTCATCCATTCTGTATGGAATACGCCCTCTTTATCAGTACGTTCATACGTATGTGCACCGAAATAGTCACGCTGCGCTTGGATTAAGTTCGCAGGAAGGACAGCTGTACGATAACTATCAAAGTAAGCAAGTGCACTTGAGAATGAAGGAACAGGAACCCCTTGTTCAACCGCAAGTGAAATGACTTTACGTAGTGATGATTGATAGCTTTCAACGATATTCTTAAAGTAAGGGTCAAGCAATAAGTTCTTCAATTCTGGGTTGCGGTCATACGCTTCTTTGATCTGTTGTAAGAATGCCGCACGAATGATACATCCACCGCGGAAGATCATGGCAATTTCACCGTATTTCAGATCCCAGTTATATTCATCAGAAGCTGCTTTCATTTGTGCAAAACCTTGTGCATATGAGCAAATTTTACTCATGAATAATGCTTTGCGTACAGCTTCGATAAGTGCTTCCTTATCTTCAGTTGATTGTGCCGGATTTGGACCTTGAATCAATTTGCTAGCTTCCACACGCTCGTCTTTCATGGCGGAAATGAAGCGGGCGAAAACAGACTCTGTAATGATTGGAAGTGGTACACCAAGATCAAGTGAGCTTTGGCTTGTCCATTTTCCTGTCCCTTTTTGTCCAGCTTTATCTAAAATCACATCAACCAATGGCTGGTTTGTTTCCTCATCTATTTTTGTGAAGATATCTGCTGTAATTTCAATGAGATAGCTGTCAAGCTCGCCTTTATTCCACTCTGAGAAGACTTCATGAAGCTCTTGTGCCGATAGACCAGCGATATGCTTCAAGATAAAGTATGATTCAGAGATCAGCTGCATGTCTCCGTATTCAATTCCATTATGGACCATTTTCACATAGTGTCCTGCTCCATCTGGACCGATATACGTCGTACAAGCTTCACCATCGACTTTAGCGGAGATCGCTTCTAGGATTGGCTTTACAAGCTCATGCGCTTCTTTCTGACCACCAGGCATGATAGATGGGCCTTTAAGTGCGCCTTCTTCACCGCCAGATACACCCGTACCAATGAAGTGAATACCACTTTCTGCAAGCTCTTGATTACGTCTTTGTGTATCCTTGTAATATGTATTTCCACCATCAATTAAGATGTCACCTTTTTCTAAGTGAGGAAGTAATGATTGGATGGTTGCATCAGTTGCTGCACCAGCCTTGACCATCAACAAGATTTTACGTGGTGCTTCAAGCGACTGAACAAATTCTTCAATGCTGTAAGTTCCAACCACGTTTTTCCCTTTTGATTCTTGAAGAAACTCTTCCGTTTTGCTGCTAGATCTGTTATAAACGGACACGGAGAAACCGCGACTTTCAATATTCAGGGCAAGGTTTTTTCCCATAACGGCTAATCCAACGACACCGATTTGTTGTTTTGACATATTCTGACGTCCCTTCTAACACACTATATTCATTACTGCTAAAATGATGTACTCTTTGAAATTACCACAACATCACCTCAATTATCAAGTTTTCAGGCTAGTCATTTCCTCTTTCGTCCTGAAAAAAATCTTTATTGAAGCTCGTACCACTTGTTTTGCTCTCTTTTTCCTTCATTGTCACCCCTCTTTGAACCAATGATTTTCCATATTTCTCTTTCAATCCATCTAAAATTGTTTGGAGAGGTTCCTCTTTCGCATCTTCTGTATATGAAAATAAATCTAGCTGTTTGACGGCGGCTGTTCGTTCGACTAGATCTGTGCCTGTAATGCCGAGAAGCCTCACAGGCTGATCATCCCAATGCTTGAGAAAAAGCTCCTTTGCTGCCTGAAAGATCTCTTCTTGTCGATCGGTTGGATTTTGTAGTGTCATGCTTCGCGTGATATTCTTCCAGTTTGCATACCGAATCATCATCAACAACCGTTGCGCCATGACTTCTTTTCGTCTAAGCCTTGCACTGACTGAATGCGAGAGCTTATCTAACAATGCGATCAATTCATCTGTATCGTCTGAATCATGAGGGAGTGTGGATGAATTGCCAACTGATTTAAATTCATATATCCTCTCTGGATCCACAATGCCATCATGCTCTCCGTTTGCTTTTTGTTTTAATCTCGGGCCATTGATGCCTAATAATTCTTTTAATGCATATTCATTCGCTTTCGCTAAATCTTCAATCGTGTGAATACCAATGGTCTTCAATTTATCAGCGGTTTTTTGACCAACGCCATGCATATCACCTGCCGGAAGCGGCCAAAGCATTTGCGGGACATCCCGTTTTCGTAAGATCGTAATCCCCATTGGCTTTTTCCAATTAGACGCCATTTTTGCTAGAAATTTATTTGGTGCGATTCCAATACTCGATGGAAGCATGAGCTCTTCTACAAGTCTAGATTGGATATCATGTGCCGTTTTGACAGCATGCTGTGCGTAGGCTGTATCCGTTAAATCAATATAGCCTTCATCGATGGATACCGGTTCGACCAATTCGCTATATTCTCTTAAAATGGTAAACATTTCTCGTGAGGAGTTTCGATATCGGTCAAAGTTTGGTGTTCGCACAATCAAGTTAGGGCAAAGCCGTCTCGCTTCCCAGAGTGGCATGGGCGGCTTGACACCTAGCGCCCTCGCCTCGTAACTACATGTCACCACAATCCCTTTACGTTCTTTCGCATTTCCGCTAATGGCCAACGGTTTTCCTCTCAAAGAAGGATCATATGCCATTTCAACCGATGCGTAAAAACTATTCATATCAATATGAAAAATAATGCGTCCCTTCCTTTGAGAATCAGCCATTTGCTTCCCTCCTTCATCCATGTCATCTTGACAATAGTACGTCTGTTGACCTATTTGTTCCAATAGACTTTTCATTAGGTGTATAGTACACTGTGAGTAATGAATGGATGTGATCATCATGTTTATTGATACATTCAACGAAGTCTTTTTCCTTGTTGAATTCTTTACGATTATTCTACCCGCGTTAACAGCCATCGGTGTTGCATTCTTATTAAAAGATTGCCGATTGCACGAGCACCTCGGTGGACAGCATGTAGAAGAACTAAACGCATCTTTATCAAACCGAACAAACTTTCTATTTATCATATATAATCGCATTACAACATGGATTAGTAAAGTCATTCGAATCAAAAGATCATCAAATGATGATGAAGATCATTCGCTTCCTCTCTTTTTTTAAATTGTTCATAAAGAGGAGGAAACGAATTGAAACGAGGATTTACTACCATTGTGACTTTATTTTTAATGTTGATGGCTTCACCTGCATATGCTGCAACTGCACCATCAAATACAACTGCTGATGGATTTTTCCATCATTTTTTTGTACAGCCTTTTTCCGAGTTGATCATTTGGCTTGCGAATTTCTTTCATGATGACTATGGATTATCTATTATGTTTGTGACATTGATGGTTCGCCTGCTTATTTTCCCGCTTTTTGCGAATCAATTTAAGAAGCAAAAACAAATGCAGGAAAAAATGACACGCATCAAGCCACAAATTGACCAAATCCAGAGCAAATTAAAAAAGACGAAAGAACCCGAAAAGCAAAAAGAATTGCAAATGGAAATGATAAACGTATACAAAGAGAATCATGTCAATCCACTTGCAATGGGTTGTCTACCGATGCTCATTCAACTGCCAATTATATTAGGCTTTTACTCTGCTATTCGCTCAACACCTGAAATTGCGTCACATTCGTTTTTATGGTTTAACCTTGGACAAACCGACCTTCTAGTGGCGATCTTTGCGGGTGCAATGTATTTCCTACAATTTTACGTGACCCAAAGGTTCGCAAAGCAATCAGGTACACAAACAGAAAGTGCCTTAAAACAAGCGAGTATAATGGGGATGATCTTTCCGGTCATGATGTTCTTTCTCTCATTGAATACACCGGCGGCTCTTCCTTTATATTGGATGACAAGTGGGTTTTTACTCACAGTTCAAACCATCATCTTAAATTTGATGCACCAAAAAACAAAAACGAAAGCGGCCACAGACGAACAAGTAAAGCCTGCTGCTGAATAAAGAATCAGCCCCCTTTGACCAGACAAGGGGGCTTTATTGTCTACATAAACATGTAAGGCTTCAATCGACGTCAAAGAAGACAAAGAGCTAAAATCAAATGCATTTTAGCTCTTTGTCGTTCCTACAGATAGGAGGATCATATGATTACGCCAATTCTTCTTTCATTCGTTGTGGAATTTCATCCAAGTTCTCGATTTTCCCAAGAAACTTCATTGGATCCACTTGTAGAATCATTTTGTCTCCTTTTTCAATGACCCCATAGAAATAATCGGACGCTTTTGTGTTCATATGAAACGGTCTAATCTCGTTCATGTCGATATCAATGATATCTTTTGCATCTGACACTAGGCAACCGATCATTTGGTTGTCTAGTTCAAATAGTAGAACTTTGGACTGCTCGGTGACATCAAGTGGTTGACCGTGAAGCATCATTCCTGTGTCACTGACTGGAATGACTTCCCCTCTTAATGACATCAGCCCTTTAATCTCTTGTGGAAGGTTTGACACCTCTTGTAAATAAGGAACCTTTTCAATTGAGCGAATAAATTCGACACTGATGCCAAAATCCTCTTGTCCCACTTGGAATATAATGATTTTTTGTGTGCTCACAGTTTCCCCTACCTTTACGATGGATTTGTCGTCTCTTCTATAATAGCGAGAACCATTTCAGCTGTTTTCACGAGCTCTTCAATTGGCATTTTCTCATTTTTTGTATGAATTTCTTCATATCCAACTGCAAGGTTAACGGTCGGAATGCCGTTTCCAGCAATGACGTTGGCATCACTGCCTCCCCCGCTTGTTTGTAATTCAGAAGGACGGCCAATTCTAGTAGCCGCTTTTTTGGCTACTTCCACAACATGATCGCCGTGGGAAAATTTAAAGCCAGGATACATGATGTCAATTTCTACATCGGCACTTCCGCCCATTTCTTTAGCCGTTTTTTCAAAGGCTTCTTTCATTTTCGCTACTTGCGCTTCCATTTTTGCAGGTTCTAATGAACGGGCTTCAGCTAAAATATCTACTTGATCACAGACAATATTTGTTTGTGATCCCCCTTCAAAACGGCCAATATTCGCTGTTGTTTCCTCATCAATACGGCCTAGCGGCATGCTTGAGATTGCTTTCGCTGCAATCGTGATGGCAGAAACGCCCTTTTCAGGTGCAACACCTGCGTGCGCTGTTTTGCCGTAAATGGTTGCGCGTACTTTTGCTTGTGTTGGTGCAGCAACGATAATCGTACCGACTTGACCATCTGAATCTAATGCATAACCGTATGTAGCTGTCATACTTTTTGGATCTAACGCTTTAGCACCGACAAGTCCTGATTCCTCACCTGCTGTAATGACAAATTCAATCGTTCCATGCGGCAGTTGCTTCTCTTTCAGTACCCGAATGGCTTCAAACATTGCGGCAAGGCCTGCTTTATCATCCGCTCCAAGAATGGTCGTTCCATCTGTTTTGACATAGCCGTTTTCAACTACTGGCTTCACACCATTCCCTGGAACGACAGTATCCATATGTGAGGTGAAATAGATCGTATCAACTTCTTGATTGCCTTTTAGTGTGCAGATAAGGTTTCCTGCACCGTGCCCCGTTACCGCTTTTGAATCGTCTTCAACCACTTGAAGTCCTAGCTGCGTGAATTTTTCTTTTAATACTTCTACAATTTTTTCTTCATGTTTTGTTTCAGAATCGATTTGTACCAATTCTAAAAATTCATCTAATAAACGTTTTTCGTTGATCATCATCATGCTCCTCCTCTTATAGTGGCATGTTCCCATGCTTTTTTAATGGTCTATCTTCTTGTTTATTGCGTAGCAGGTCAAAAGAATGAATCAATCTGTCTCTTGTTTCAGCGGGCGTTAAAATATCGTCTATCAGCCCTGATTGAGCGGCTTTCATTACATTTGGCTCTTCGCTCTCTACACGCATATCAGGATGGACAATTTCAGCTGCGAATGCTTTGCCCATGACATCAATTTCTGCTTCTGGCCACGCATAGACAAAATCAGCTCCTAAGCCTTTACTATTCATGGCGACATATGCACCCCCGAAGGCTTTTCTTAAAATGACCGTGATTTTGGGAACGGTTGCTTCAGCATATGCATATAGCAGCTTCGCTCCGTGGCGGATGATCCCCGCATGTTCTGCCTTCTCCCCTGGTAAAAAACCAGGAACGTCAACAAGGGTTAGGATGGGGATATGGAACGCATCACAAAAACGAATAAACCTTGCCGCTTTATCCGCTGCGTCAAGATCAAGACTTCCTGCCAGCACTTTAGGTTGATTCGCCACAATTCCAATGGAAGCGCCTTGTAATCTCGCAAAACCTGTGACAATATTTTTTGAGAAACAAGCTTGCGTTTCAAAAAATGAGCCGGAATCAGTGATTGCCTTCACCATTTGTTTGACATCATAGGTGCGTGAGGCATCCTTTGGCATGATTGTAGCTGGATCGATGGCATCGTGATGAACGGATGCGGTCACACGAGTTTCAGCCGTTTGTTTTGTTGGTATGTACGTTAAAAGGGTGCGAACAGCTTTTAACACATCTTTCTCATCTTTTCCGGTATAGTGTACGTTTCCGCTTGTCTGATGCTGAACAGATGCACCTCCAAGCCGCTCAGGACAAACCGATTCTCCTGTTGCCTTTTCTATGACTTTAGGACCTGTGAGAAACATGTGAGCCGTTTGCTCAGTCATGAATACAAAATCGGTCAACGCAGGAGAGTAGACAGCACCACCTGCACATGAGCCTAAAATAACGGATATTTGCGGGATTTGACCAGAGTACAGTACGTTCCGTTTAAAAATCTGACCGTAGCCTTCTAATGATAACACACCCTCTTGAATTCTCGCACCACCGGAGTCTTTTAGACCGATGATAGGCATGTCATTTCTAGCTGCAAGATCCATTAATGAGATAATTTTTTTAGCATGCATGTCACCTAATGATCCGCCATATACCGTTGCATCTTGGGCATATACACAGACTGGTCTTCCGCCGATGAGACCGGTTCCAATCTTGACACCATCACCGAGATGCTGCGAACAATGCCCTTTTGCAAACGCCTGAATTTCTTTAAAACTCCCTTCGTCTAACAATTCATTGAGTCGTTCGCTTAGAGTAAGCTTGCCTTTGTTTTGATGAGCCTTTCGCCTCTTTTCTCCACCGCCTAAAGCAGCTTGTCTTCGCCATTCATCCACGTCTATTGATTCGTTCATTGTCATATTCCCTCTCCTTTCAAGGGTTCGCACAATTCAACCAACACACCTGCGGTTTCCTTTGGAGAAATAAAAGCGATCCGTTTCCCAAAAGCCCCCATTTGTGCTGTTTTTTGCAACAGCTTTATGTTTAGACGATCAAGATGAGAAAGATCATGTGATATCTCTTCTGTCTTTAATGCAATATGATGGAGACCCTCGCCTCTTTTGGTCAAAAAGGTATGTAATTTGCTTTGTTCTGACAGCGGTTCAATCAATTCAATGTGCACGTCGCCTAGCTTAGCGAAGGACACCTTGACCTCTTGCGTAGGGATTTCTTTTATGGCTGAAAATTGCCACTGAAACAGGTGCTGTAGCGTTTGACTAGTTTCTTTAATAGAAAAAACTGCGATGGCGATATGATCGATTTGGTTCATCCATTCACTTCCTTTGTTAATTACTTGTCCAGTCGAACAAAACCATATAAAATGAAGGAAAGTGCGCTTGTCGCAAAAATCTTCGGTATTAGGGGTGCGATATGTCTCAGAAATTTATGAAATTCATGGTCTTGCTCATGATTAGCTTGCTGTTAATCTCTTCACTTTTAGCAGGAGCGGCCACGTTCTTATAATGCACATTTGAAAAAGGAGACAAGCAGGCGATTTCTTACTCAAGAATGGCCTGTTTGTCTTTGGCAAGCTTTTCAAACGACTCGTTTGATGTGGTAATCCACACTCTTGTTCCAATCTGTATTTGATCAAATAACGTTTCAACATCTTGATTATGAAGTCTCACACAGCCTGCTGTGATAAATTTTCCAATCGAGGTTTCGTCACTTGTTCCATGAATCCCATAAGTTCTCCCATCTGTCCCCCGAGCATCAAACCCCATCCACCTCCGGCCAAGAGGGTTGTTCTTTGCTCCACCTTCGATATTCTTTTTTCGATAGAAAGGATCTTTTGCTTTGATCATAATGGTAAATTCACCTTCTGGGGTCAATTCAGCCGACTTCCCTGTCGATGCAGGATACACTGCTTGTATTTTGCCTTGATTGATATAAGCGAGCTCATTCGTCTGCTTATTGATGATCACAAATGGATCCCCTGGAAGCGGATTTTGTCCGAGTGGCCAAATGGGCGAAAGAGACATTGTCAATATCGTTAAAAATAAAAGACGCATCGGCTCCTCCTTTTTTCATTAGATTGACCAATGAAGGAGAAACTCATGCGTCTCTATTCTTTCATCCCTTTAAAATAGCTCTTCAATACTAAATATTGCTCCATTTCTCCGAGGAAATGAAAAAGTGCCGCTCTTGCCTCAAATTCTTCTCTTGTTTTCGGAAGCGGAAGGGCATCAAATTCTTTTTTCATATCAATGAGACGTCTTAAAAACTTATGCGCTGTGTTGCCTGGATGAATATGCTCGCGCAAGTCTCTGATGTACTCTGCAATGATTTGTCCGTGTTCTGTTGTAATGGAAATAGACGTGATTTTCGGAAGAACACGCTCGATGATTTCAAATTGTTTTTGTCTCATATTGAAATAGTGATAATACAAATTTTCATGTCTAAGAACATGGTTTTCAACATCACGGTACGCTAAGGCTTTCGCCTCTTTGATCAATTGATCTGTTTCCGGAATTTCTTTCCCTGTCCAATCTTGCTTCCCTGTGATTAAGTATTGCTCGATTTCTTCAAAAATCTTGGCGAAATTGGCTTCAATTTGTTCACTGTATCGTTTCAGCTTTTGATCGACGCTTGGCATGTATAGGTTCATGACGAGTGCGACACCGACACCAATCGTAATTAATAGAAGCTCGTTCCAAATCAATCCAAGCGTGATGCCACCAGACATATATAAGTGAAGGATGATCACAGAACTTGTGACAATCCCTTCTTTTACGCGCAGGAGAACGGTGGTAGGAATAAAGACAAGGAGCATCAAACCTATGACGAAAGGATGATAACCAATCAAATCGAAAAATAAATATGAAAACAAAATGGCTAGACTGCATGCAGCAAAACGAGCACCAGATGCTACGAGGGAGCGTTTCTTTGTCACTTGTATACAAAGAATCGTGATAATGCCCGCAGCTGAATAGTTCTCCAACCCAAGCATTTGTGCAATATAAATGGCGATGGCTGTTCCTAAAGCTGTTTTTAATGTTCTGTAGCCGATTTTAAACATGATGTGTTTCACTCTTTTCTGTCGTGTCTCGATTCATTTTTGTAAAGTGATGAACTTTTTTACTTTCCCCATGATCATCAAAAAAAGAAGAAGATGTTCAGTCTCCTTCTCTTTTTCTCTATAGTATTTTTTGTAAGAAGTCTTTTGCACGCTGTGAAGAAGGTGTTTCGAAGAATTGCACAGGGTTGGCATCTTCAACAATCTTCCCATCGTCCATAAAGATCACCCGGTCAGCTACTTCTTTTGCAAAGCCCATTTCATGTGTGACGATCATGAGCGTCATCCCTGATTGAGCCAGCTCTTTCATTACTTCTAATACTTCTTTGACCATTTCTGGATCAAGTGCAGATGTTGGTTCATCAAACAGCATCATTTCTGGTTTCATCGCTAGCGCACGTGCAATGGCTACACGCTGTTTTTGACCACCAGATAATCGGTTTGGATAATCATTTTTCTTTTCCAATAGCCCTACCTTTTTTAATAGGTCTTCAGCTTGTTTGATGCTCTCTTCCTTTGATTGCTTCTTCACATTCATAGGAGCATACGTGATATTTTCTAACACTGTTTTATGTGGGAACAAATGAAAGTGCTGAAACACCATGCCGATGTTTTCACGTACTTTTAAGGCATTTGTTTTTGGATTTGTGATGTCCGTATCTTTAATCGTAATGACACCTGACGTCGGCTTTTCTAGCAAATTGATGCAGCGAAGGAATGTCGATTTCCCTGAGCCCGATGGTCCAATGACTGCAACGACTTCTCCTTCGTGAATGGTGGTATCAATTCCTTTTAGTACATCATTTTTACCAAAAGACTTGGTCAGTTTCTCTATTTTAATCATTTGATTTTAACTTCCTTTCCACCGATTTGCCAACAAATGTGAGAACGAGCACGATCACATAATAGATCAGACCAGCAAAAATAAGTGGTTCAAGATAATTATACGTAACAGCACCTGCTTGATACGCTCGCCTCATCACATCGCCCAGTCCAATGACGGTTACAATGGCTGATTCTTTTGTCAGTGTAATTGTTTCGTTCACAAGCGCAGGTGAAATATTCTTAAATGCTTGCGGAAGCAATAAGTCCTTCATCATTTTAGCATAAGGGATTCCTAACGCAACTGCCGCTTCTTTCTGTCCTTTATCAATGGCATTGATACCGGCACGAATAATTTCTGATACGTATGCAGCAGAGTTCAATGAAAATGCTGCGACAGCCGCCCAGTATTGATCAATTTGAAAACCGAGTAATTGGGGCATTCCAAAATAGATAATCAAAAGCTGAAGCACGAGCGGTGTACCGCGGAAAATGGATGTATAAAAATCTGCGAACCAAATGAGAGGTTTAAAGACACTGATTTTGCATAACGTTAATAATATTCCAAGGATAAACCCAAGGATTAGAGACACGGCCACAATAGAAAGTGTGACCTGAAGCCCTTCTAAAATAAAGGGCATTTGAGGAATGACATTTTTAAAATCCATCTAAATTCTCCTTTTTTTGCCTTCATCTAAACGAAACAGGAAAAAAAGTTCAACAATACGTTGAACTTTTCAGCGTTTTCTTTTGTTCATTCATGACGCTGTCCTTTATCCGACTTACTTTTTATCATCAAACCATTTTTTGATTAACTTATCAAGTTCGCCATTTTCTTGCATTTCTTTTAATGATTTATTGAATTTCTCTGTTAAGTCGCTACCTTTTTTAAATGCAATGGCAGACCCTTTGTCTGTTGATCCAGCGATATCAAAAGCTTGAAAGTCTTTTTCTTTCTCTAAATATCCTGATGCTACCTTATCTTCAATAATCGCTGCATCGAAACGACCTGCTTTGATCTCTTGAATGAGGTCAGAGATTTTATTACGATCCTCTACTTTGAAGTTGTATGTCTTTTTCATTTCGTTCGCATCATCTTGTTGAATAGAACCTAATTGAACACCAACTGTTTTGTCTTTTAAATCTTTCTCCGTTTTAATTCCACTGTTTTTCTTTGTCACAATCAAGTTTTTAGCATTGTAATAAATGTCGGAGAAATCAACTTGCTTTTTACGTTTCTCATCTGGTGTCATTCCTGCAAGGACAATATCTGCTTTGTTTGTTTTCAGTGCTGTCACAAGGCTTGCAAAGTCCATATCTTGAATTTCTAGCTTGTAGCCGTTCTTTTCTGCAAGTGCTTTTGCAAGATCGACATCAAAGCCGACAATTTCATTTCCATCTTTTGATTCAAAAGGCGGGTAATCTGCTGAAGTCGCCATGACGAGTGTTTTGTCATCGCCTGATGCGTTTGAATTATTTGAAGAAGTTCCACAAGCTGCTAGTGCAACTGCTAAACCAGCTGTCATAAGTAATAATAACCACTTTTTCATATGATAATGCCTCCCAGTATTTTATATACAACGATTAGTTTGAATATTTATTCACTATAATGTATTTTAAACACTTTCTTTTTGATATGCAATAGTATTTTGCTAAAATTTTTTGATTCGATTGTCTGATAAAAAGAAAAAAACAGTCCGACTTAAGTAACCAGACTGTTTCTTTATGATTCAACGAAAGGAAGTTCTTTTACATTTCTTCACAATGTTCATCAAAAGCCGCTTGGAGCTTTGAGACAACTTCCATTGGTTCGTGTCCTTCAATTTCATGACGTTCCACCATTTTAATGATTTTCCCGTCCTTTAAAAGTGCAAATGATGGAGAGGATGGTGGATACCCTTCAAAGAATTCTCTCGCTCTAGCAGTTGCCTCTTTATCCTGTCCAGCAAATACCGTCAGTAATTGATCTGGGCGCTTGTCATAATGAACTGAGTAGCCGGCAGCCGGTCTTGCAATTCCCCCTGCACATCCGCATACGGAATTCACCATCACAAGTGCAGTTCCTTTTTTCGATAGCGCTTCATCCACTTCTTCAGCCGTTGTCAATTCAGTGTAGCCTGCTTGTTGTATTTCTTCTCTCGCTTGCTTCACAATATCATTCATAAATAAATTAAAATCAATATTCATCTCGACCACTCCTTCTACGTGCCTCACCAATTTTATTTCCATCATATCAAGGATTGCGCCAGCGGGCAAATGTGTTGTTTGATCATTCTCTTCTATTTTCTCACTCGTTTATGAGCTGTCCGTTTAGGGAAAAGTGATGAAGAAAGAGTAAAAAGGGAGAACTGTATGATGGCACATTTTAAAAAAGCGATGCTCATTTATAATGGGAACGCAGGACAAAAAAACATTGAAAAAATATTAGGTCAAACGGTACCAATCCTCTCTCCTCATATTGATGAACTGATTCTGAAGCCAACGAGAGAGCCTCAGGATGCCTATCATTTTTGCCGTATCATCGATGAAACGATTGAGCTGCTCATCATTTTAGGCGGGGATGGAACCGTTCATGAATGTATAAATGGAATTGGCGGCTTATCAAGGAGACCAGCTGTTGCGATATTACCTGGCGGAACATGTAATGACTTTTCTAGAACGCTTGGCATTCCACAGCAAATGCAAAAAGCAGCCCAAATGATTGTAGAGGGTGAGAAGAAAAAGGTCGACTTGATCAAAGCGGGAGATCGATACTTTTTAAACTTTTGGGGGATCGGACTCATTGCAGACACCTCTAATAATATCAACGACAAAGAGAAAGCGATACTCGGTAAAATCAGCTACTTCACGAGTGCCATTCGCACCCTGCAACAAGCAGATCCTTTTCGTGTCCATATTCAAACTGAAGAAGAAGAGTGGCAAGAAGAAGCCGTCATCGTCCTTGTAATCAATGGACAATTTATCGGTACGAATAAAATCAACTTACCAAATGCGGCAATTGATGATGGGAAGGTCGAAATCCTCATTTGTAGGCAAACGAGTTTCTCCGCTTTAAAAGAAATTCTTACTATGAATAGAGAAGAACTCGAAGATTTTACTGGTGATCTTTCACTCATACAAGCATCCCGTATTCAAATTCAGACGGACAAAGAGATGGATGCTGATACGGATGGAGAAGTTTATATGACAGCTCCGGCTAGCCTCAAGGTATTACAGCAACATGTCACCTTTATGGTTCCACCTGAATAAAAGCGCCCGATCTCATTTAGATTCGGGCGCTTTTTTAATATAACGTCTGTATAAATATTCAAGGGCATAACCAAGCAGGGTGCCGACTAGAAGTGAGGCACCCAAAAAGCTGTTTGCCACTCCTTTAAATCCACCTATGATCAGCAAGCAGTATGCCATTTGAATAATTGATACAATAATCATGATGTTCAATAACCTTTTAGGATGATTGCGTGTTGATGAGATATACCGAAGAAACGCGAAGGCAATTGCTGTCATAAACATAATTCCAATGGTTAAAAATGCAAAAAAGTCTAATCCAGACATTCATTCAAACTCCTTTCTCTTTCATCACGAAATCCCCCTCGACAAATTGCAGGGGGATCGGGTCATGTAGTTTAATAGACAGATGTCTGTTCATCGACCTCTTCAAGAATTTGTTTCACTCGTTGAAGGAATCGGCCACAGACAAGACCATCAAGAACCCTGTGGTCTAATGATAGGCAAAGATTCACCATATCCCGTGCCGCTATCATTCCATTTACAATCATCGGACGTTTCACAATGGATTCGACCTGTAAAATGGCCGCTTGTGGATAATTAATGATTCCCATCGATTGAACAGAACCAAATGATCCCGTATTGTTGACGGTGAAAGTACCGCCTTCCATATCACTTTGCTTCAGCTTGCCTTGACGGACTTTATCAGCTAGCTCATGAATATCTTTGGCAATCCCTTTGATTGTTTTTTCATCGGCATCTTTAATGACTGGGACAAACAATGCGTCATCTGTAGCGACCGCAATGGATATGTTGATCGCTTTCTTTTGAACAATTTTATCTCCAGCCCACATGCTGTTCATTTCCGGGAATTCCTTCAATGCTTGCGCTACTGCTTTCACAAAGAAAGCAAAGAATGTCAGATTATAGCCCTCTTTTGCTTTAAATTGATCCTTCAGCTGATTTCTTCGTGTCACAAGGTTTGTGACATCGACCTCCATCATGGTCCACGCATGCGGAATTTCATGTTTACTTCTCAACATATTCGCTGCAATCGCCTGTCTAATCGGTGTTACAGGTAACTCAACGTCTCCTGGCATTGATGACACGGATGGGGCAGCTTTTGCATTTGTTGGCTCCGGTTGTGATGTTTGAACGGTTGGTTCATCTACGAACACCGACTGTTCAGGAACACCCCCACTTTCGATCAGCGTAAGCAAATCTTTTCTTGTGATTCGTCCACCTGCTCCTGTCCCTTCAACAACTGACAAATCAATGTTGTGTTCATCTGCTAAACGAAGGACGGCTGGAGAGTAGCGTTTCTTTTGACTTTGATCTGTTTTTACTTTGTCATCCGTCTGCGCTTCTTTTTGAACAGATGCTGTTTGTTCTTCTGTCTGCTGCTTCTCGCTGCCCTCTACTTCAATTTCACAAAATACTTCTCCTACTTGAAGGGTATCCCCCTCCTCTGCCGACAGCTTTGTGATCGTCCCTGTAAAGGATGACGGAACCTCCGCATTTACTTTGTCTGTCATCACTTCTGCAATGGGATCGTATTTATTGACATGATCGCCAGGTGAAACGAGCCATTTGCTAATCGTTCCTTCTGTCACACTTTCACCCAGCTGAGGCATTTTCATTTGTTCAGTTGCCATTTGAAACCCTCCTCTTTCTTAAAACGCCGCTAGTTCTCTCATTTCAGCTTCTACTTTATCCGGGTTCACCATGAAAAATTTCTCCATTGTCGGTGCATAAGGCATGGCTGGTATATCGGGACCTGCTAGACGTCTAATAGGTGCGTCTAAATCAAATAAACAATGCTCCGAAATGATCGCTGCGACCTCACTCATGATGCTTCCTTCTTTTGTATCTTCCGTTAAAAGAAGAACTTTTCCGGTTTTCGATGCCGCTTTAATGATCGCTTCCTGATCCAGCGGATATACCGTTCTCAAATCGAGAATGTGTGCGGAAATGCCATCCTTCGCGAGGCGTTCTGCTGCTTGCAGCGCAAAGTGTACACACAGACCATATGTGATGACCGTGATATCGTCTCCTTCTCGCTTCACATCTGCTTTCCCGATCGGAAGTGTATAATCATCCTCTGGCACTTCTCCTTTGATCAGTCGGTATGCGCGCTTGTGTTCAAAGAATAATACAGGATCTGGATCCCGTACCGCTGCTTTTAACAGCCCTTTGACATCATAAGGAGTAGATGGCATGACGATTTTCAATCCTGGCTGATTGGCAAAAATCGCTTCGACTGATTGTGAATGATAAAGCGCTCCATGAACACCACCACCATATGGGGCACGAATGACCATCGGGCAGCTCCAGTCATTATTTGAACGGTAACGAATTTTAGCAGCCTCTGAAATGATTTGGTTCACAGCAGGCATAATGAAATCCGCAAATTGCATCTCTGCAATTGGTCGCATTCCATACATCGCTGCTCCAATGCCCACACCAGCAATTGCTGATTCAGCAAGTGGTGTATCCATCACACGCGCTTCTCCAAATTGCTCATAAAGACCCGCTGTCGCTTTAAATACGCCACCTTTTTTCCCGACATCCTCTCCAAGCACAAACACTTTCGGATCTCGTTCCATTTCCTCTTTCATCGCCAGTGTAATGGCGTCTATATATGACATAACAGGCATTTTTCTTCCCCCTTACTCCGCATAGACATAACGAAGCGCGCTTTCGGCATCGGCATATGCAGCGTTTTCCGCTTCATCAGTGGCTTCGTTTACGATTTGCATGATTTCTTTCGTGATCTCTTCTTTCATTTCAGCAGTCATCACGTTTCCTTCGATCAGGTATGTTTCATACTGAATCATCGGATCTTTCTTTCTCGCTTCTAGCACTTCTTCTTTTTCACGATAGCTTGAATCATCGTCATCACTCGAATGGGCAGTTAATCGGTAAGAAATCGTCTCAATCAAAGTTGGGCCTTCGCCTCTTGCCGCACGTTCTCTTGCTTCTTTCACTACTGCATACACTTCAAGCGGATCATTTCCATCGACTGTCACACCAGGCATGCCGTAACCAATCGCACGGTCGGAAATCCGTTCACATGCCACTTGTTTTTCATATGGAACGGAAATCGCATACTTGTTGTTCTCACACATGAAAATGACAGGCAGCTTATGGACAGCTGCAAAGTTGGCACCTTCATGGAAATCACCTTGGTTGGAAGAGCCCTCTCCAAATGTGACAAAGCTGACAAAGTTTTTCTGTTCTAAACGTCCACCCAGTGCAATCCCAACTGCATGAGGCACCTGCGTTGTGACAGGAGATGAACCTGTGACAATTCGGTTTGATTTTTGTCCAAAGTGCCCCGGCATTTGCCTTCCACCTGAATTCGGGTCGTCTTTTTTCGCAAACCCAGACATCATTAAATCTTTGGCGGTCATCCCAAATGCTAGAACAACCCCCATATCGCGGTAATAAGGTAGGACGTAATCTTCTTCTCTATTTAACGCAAAGGCAGCACCGACTTGCTGCGCTTCCTGTCCTTGACAAGAAATAACGAATGGGATTTTCCCAGAACGGTTTAAAAGCCACATCCGTTCATCAATTTTCCTTGCTAGTAGCATTGTTTTATATATATCAATGGCTTGCTCATCTGATAATCCTAATTCCTGATGACGCATGTTACCCATTATGTTTCCCTCCTTCATTAAAAATGGATCGCCTTTCCATCCACTGCAAGTGCCGCTTCGCCAATTGCCTCTGACAAGGTTGGGTGCGGATGAATGGTTTGCCCCACTTCCCACGGCGTTGCATCCAGCACTTTGGCCAATCCAGCTTCAGATATCATATCTGTTACATGAGGACCAATCATATGAATCCCTAAAATGTCGTCCGTGTGTTGATCGGCAATGATTTTGACAAACCCATCTGTCTCACCAAATACAAGCGCTTTTCCAATCGCCATGAATGGAAATTGACCGATCTTTACTTCAAAGCCTTTCTCTTTGGCTTCTTGTTCAGTGAGTCCAACACTTGCGGCTTCTGGATGAGAGTAGACACATTTGGATACAAGTGTCTCATCTAGCGGCTTCGGATTCTTGCCTGCCATGTGTTCCACTGCAATGATGCCTTCATGTGAAGCAACATGCGCTAGCTGAAGCCCTCCAATGACATCTCCAATCGCATAAATATGCGATTCTTTCGTTTGATAATGTTCATTCACGACAATACCGTGTGTTTCAGTTTGGATCTCAGTGTTCTCAAGCCCTATTCCTTCGATATTCGGTACACGTCCGACTGAAAGCAATAGTTTTTCTGCTTCAAACGACTGAATGTCTCCATCTTTGTCAACTTGAATAGTGACATGGTTGTCGTGCTTTCCTACTGTATCCGGCAGTACTTTCGCCTGTTTGATAAAGGTAATGCCTTTTTTGGACAGAAGCTTTTCCATTTCTTTAGAAATGTCCTCATCTTCTGTTGGTAATATTCGATCCGCATACTCAACCACCGTGACATTCACTCCAAAATCATGCAGCATTGATGCCCACTCAATTCCTATGACACCGCCGCCTACGATAAGCATTGATTGCGGGAGTTCTTGTAATTCAAGCGCCTCATCCGATGTGAGAATGCGCGTACCATCTGGCTCAAGCCCTGGTAGTACACGGGGTCTTGATCCTGTCGCAACGATGACCTGTTTTGGAATCAGCATCTCGTTCTCATCGCCATTTGCCATTTCAACCGAGATCGTACCTGGCATCGGTGAGAAAATGGATGGGCCCAAAATTCGGCCAATTCCTTCATAGACATCAATTTTCCCTTGCTTCATGAGATGTTTGACTCCGCCAGCTAATTTCTCAACGATATCTGATTTTCTTTTTTGTACATTTGCAAATTGTAAGCCGATTCCGCTGGCATCTACGCCAAATTCTGCGGCCCGCTTCACCGTTTGATACACTTCTGCGCTTCTCAGCAAAGCTTTAGACGGGATACATCCTTTATGAAGGCAAGTACCGCCAAGCTTTGACTTTTCTACGACGGCTGTTTTCAATCCAAGTTGAGAGGCACGAATAGCTGCTACATAGCCGCCAGTGCCTCCACCAAGAATGACGAGGTCATATTCAGTTGCCATGACGTGTCACTCCTTTCTGATTCCTTTGATCATTAGGGTATTCTTTCGGTGATTCTTCTTCTTTTAAAATACGAAGTGCACCTTCTGCTAAAGATTGCAATTCGTTCTCACCTGGGTAGACCACAACATCTGAAATCCAGTCGATGTATCCTCTAATATTTGAAGTGATCATTTTACTGTACGCTAGCCCGCCTGTTAACACAATGACGTCTACTGCGCCTTTTAAAACCGCGCTAGCCGCACCGATCTCCTTGGCAATTTGGTAGCACATGGCCTCATAAATGAGACGCGCGTCTTCATCGCCTTCTTCTATCATGCGCTCGACTTTCACCGCATCTGTTGTGCCGAGATAGCCAGCAAGACCCCCTGCACCAATAATGCGTTTCAGCATTTCCTCTTGCGTGTATTGTCCAGAGAAGCAAAGATTGACCAAATCACCTGTTGGAAGTGTCCCTGCTCGCTCCGGACTAAATGGACCTTCTCCGTGAAGGCCGTTATTGACATCAATGACTTTGCCTTTTTCGTGAATGCCAATTGTAATGCCGCCACCCATATGGGTAATGATCATATTTAAATCTTCATAACGCTTTCCAAAAGAAGCGGCGGTTCTTCTTGCCACTGCTTTTTGATTTAAGGCATGAAAAATACTTTTTCGTTCAATGGTCGGTAAACCTGAAATTCGAGCGATCGGCTGTAATTCATCTACGACAACCGGGTCTACAATAAATGCAGGAATATTGAGGCCAAGTGCAATCTCTCTTGCGATAATCCCGCCTAGGTTCGATGCATGCTGTCCTGCGTACCCTTCTCTCAGATCCTTCACCATCTGCTCATTTACTTCATACGTGCCACCTTCAATCGGACGAAGAAGACCGCCTCGCGCACAAACCGCATCAAACTTTGAGATGTTCATCCCTTGATCATGGAGCGTTTTAAGAATCGTTTCTTTTCGAAATGAAAATTGATCAATGATATGTGGATACCGCTTTAATTCCTCATCCGTATGCCTAAGTGATGTTTCAAAAATGGATCGCTCATTATGAAACACACCAATTTTTGTTGAAGTCGAGCCAGGATTAATCGTGAGTATACGCCATTCTTTTGTCAGCAATAACAAAACCTCCGTTTCAACTCATGCTTCACAATTAGCGTCGGTTTAAAATGTGTTGACCATTTTGAAGGAATTGACTTCTTGACTTACGCATTCTTTCAATTCGTTCTTCTGCCAAACGATCTGCTGCTTTATATGTTGGGATGGCATCGCGGTTTGAAATTTCGATCACACGTTCAATATTTTGATAAATGCCCTCTACTTTTTTCATGGCACGATCAGCATTATAGCCATATAGCTCATCAGCTACGTTAATCACGCCACCAGCATTGATCACATAATCCGGTGCGTACACGATACCCATTTCATGAATAAGATCTCCATGATGCGTTTCTTTTAACTGGTTATTCGCCGCACCTGCGATGACTTTTGCTTTGATTTTCGGAATCGTCACATCGTTAATCGTTGCACCAAGAGCACATGGTGCATAAATATCACAGTCTTGTTCATAAATATCATTAGGATCTACAGCTTTCGCGCCAAAATCATCTACTGCACGTTGAACGGACTCTTTATTGATGTCTGTCACAATCAGGTTCGCGCCTTCTGCATGTAGATGTTTACAAAGGTTATAGGCGACATTTCCCACACCTTGTACAGCGATTGTTTTTCCTTCTAATGAATCTGTGCCAAAAGCGGCTTTTGCAGCGGCTTTCATCCCTTTATACACACCATAAGCTGTGACAGGGGATGGGTTACCGGATGATCCAAATGCAGGTGAAATTCCTGTGACATAGTCTGTTTCTTCATGAATGAGGTCCATATCCTCTACAGTCGTTCCTACATCTTCAGCTGTGATATAGCGGCCATTCAGTCCTTGAATGTAACGGCCAAATGCACGGAACATCTCTTCATTTTTGTCTTTTTTCGGATCACCAATGATCACGGTTTTTCCTCCACCTAAATTAAGACCAGCTGCAGCATTTTTATATGTCATTCCTTTAGCAAGTCGCAACGCATCTTCAATCGCTGCTTCTTCGTTTTCATATGTCCACATTCTTGTTCCACCTAGTGCTGGTCCAAGTGTCGTATCATGAATCGCAATAATTGCTTTTAAACCTGATTGTTCATCCTGACAAAATACTAGTTGTTCGTAATCGTATCGTTCCATATATTTAAAAATTTCCATTGTGTATTCCTCCTATTGTTTCCACTTAATTTGATGTACAAATGGCAAGCGCAATTGAATACAGCTTGCTTTCTGCTGAATCAGACCGGCTTGTTAAAGCAATCGGCGCCTTCGCTCCTGCGACGACAGCCCCCACTTTTGCGTGTGCAAAATAGATGAGGGATTTATATAAGATGTTTCCTGCTTCAATTGTTGGCACAAGTAAAATATCTGCATGTCCGGCTACATCACTCGTTATATTTTTATGAGAAGCCGCTGTTTGTGAAATGGCATTGTCTAAAGCCAGTGGACCATCAATGAGACAGCCTGAAATTTGACCTCTACGATTCATTTGCGTCAGACTAGCAGCAGTTAAGGTCGAATCCATAGCTGGGTTCACTACCTCTACCGCCGATAACACCGCCACTTTTGGCATATCATTGCCAACGTCATGTGCTACTTGGACGGCATTGATGGTAATTTCTTTCAGCATATTAATATCCGGTGCAATATTCATTGCAGAATCTGTCACATAAATAAATCGATCGAATCCAGGCACTTCAAATGCTGCGACATGTGATAAGACGCTTGCTGTACGGAGCCCATATTCTTTATTTAATACGGCTTTTAACAGCACTGCTGTTGGCACATGCCCTTTCATTAAGATATCTGCATGGTTCTCACTGACTGCCTGAACAGCAATTTTTGCAGATTCTTCTGGTGAATCAGAATGAATGATGTCTATCCAGTCTTCATTCATCTCATGCTGTTTGACTAGTTCTTTCAGGTTGCGCTTATTTCCAACTAACAAAAAGCGAGCGACCTTTCGTTCAATTGCCATGTTGATGGCATGAAGCACTTCTTCGTCTTCTGCATGAGCCACAGCTGCTGTTTTATTTTGCAACTGTGAGGCTTTCGTAATCAGATCGTCAAGCTTCATACATGCCCACCTTTCTTTATGTTCGGTTCATCTTTTATGATGCAAGTTTCGTGCCAGCTTTTCGTTCAAGTCAAATGGCGAATTCGATCAGGATTCAATGCAACTTTTTGCAGGTAACGCGCATATTATTGCATGCTATCTTTTGCAAGCTGGTATTTATCCATTTTATAGTAAAGGTTACGAATACTAATCCCTAACGTTTTTGCTGTTTTTGTCCGATTGAATTGATGTTTTTCCAACGTTTGCTTGATAAGCTGCGCTTCAAAGGCTTCAACAGCATCCGAAAGCGTCTCGCCCTCAAATTGCCCTACAGCAAGTTCCTGTTTCGCTTCTTTTTCTTCATTTTCTTCTGATTCCATGAACGCAATGTGTCCTTCATCTATCCATTCTTCTTGCGGGTTTAAAAAGATCATTGCTCGTCCAAGAACATTTTCAAGCTCTCTCACATTACCTGGCCAGCTGTACGAGCGAAGCCTATGTATAGCATTCTCCGTTAAGCCGCGGACATTCCGACCATAATCTAAATTGATCTTTTGGATCAGGCGTTTACTTAGCGATTCAATATCTTCAAGACGTTGTCTTAGTGGTGGAATTGATATTGGATATCGATTCATTCGATAATATAAATCTTCACGAAATTTGCCTTCCGCCATCGCTTTTTCGATATTGACATTTGTCGCCGTAATCACACGGACATCTACCGGTATTGCTTTTGTTCCGCCTACTCTCACAATTTCTTTCTCTTGCATGACACGCAGTAATTTCGCTTGGGTACTTGGAGACATCTCGCCGATTTCATCTAGAAAGATACTGCCTTGATTCGCTTCTTCAAACAGTCCTTTTTTGCCGCCTCGTCTTGCACCAGAGAACGCTCCATCTTCATAGCCAAATAGCTCTGATTCTAAAAGAGTCTCCGATAACGCTGCACAATTCACTCTCACAAATCGGTTATATTTCCTGTCACTTTCATTGTGAATAGCGTGGGCAAACAGCTCTTTTCCTGTTCCTGATTCTCCCCGGAGTAGGATGGTAGCTGGTGTTTTCGCACCAAGCTTCGCTTGCTCTAGCGCAACCAGCATTTGTTCACTCTCTCCTATGATGTCTTCAAACGTGTACTTCGCCTCAAGGGTACGAATGAGTTGTCTTGCTTTATTTAATTCATGGGTGAGCGCTTGAATTTCAGACACGTCATGAATGACCCCGACACTGCCTTTCAGAATGCCATCAACGATCACAGGCGCAACGTTTACGATGACTTCTTTTTTGTTCGGTCCTACCTTCATTCTCGCGCCTCGAACAGGTCTTCTTGTTTCAAGGACCTTCAAATGCATGCTTTCTCCTTCAGAGATATCTGCGCCGGCTGGTTTTCCTACGATTTCCTTGTCCGTTAAACCGGTCATTTTCGTATATGCGCGGTTAATTAATATACCTTTTCCCTGCTCATCGACAACAGAGATGGCTTCATCTGATGATTGAATGATGGCCTCAAGCATCGTACGGACTTCTTTTAGATTGGTCACTTCCTCAGCAAGCTCAACGGCATCTGTAATATCTTTAAAGATGGATAAAGCGCCAAGCATTCTTCCCGCGTCATCAATAATCGGGAGACGCGTCGTGACAATTTGGAATTGCTGATTTAAAAACTGTTTCTGATTAAACTCCGGCTCTCTTGACCTTAAAATATCAGGAAGTTTTGTATTCGGAATGACTTCTTTAATGTGACGGCCGATGGCATCTTGTTGTGTGCAACCAACCATCTTCGCTGCCGACCGATTAAACAAAACCACTTCTTCATCCATATTGATAAAGATCATGCCATCATTCGTCGCATTAAAAATGCGGTCATGTTTATAGGTTTGCTCCTTAAGCATTTGAATGAGCTCTTGCTTCTTTGCCATTAATTCCGACATCACATAGGCCATTGAACTCGGCACAATGACGGTCGATTCTAGCTTTTCTTCAATGAGTTCTTTTAGCACGGCCGAACGGCCTGTTGTTTCTATGATGATATCAATGTCTGCTTTTATGTAATCTTTCCAATCGGTTGTTGTCCTAATGCCATTCTTTTTCGCTTCTACCATCCCCGGTGCCCCGTGATCAAGGTCGGCGATCGCAACGATTTGAATCATATTTGTTTTCAGCATTGTTTCAAGTAAAGCTGATCCACCTTGTCCTGCACCAACAATTAAGACTCTCTGCATCCCGTTACCCCTTTATATGAAAAATTTTGCACACTATATTTTTCCGTTGCAAAAAATTGCACAACTCTTATATTACCACGTTTTCCTTTCTTGACAAAATATTTTTTGAATTAGACAATGGAAGTAAATGACGATTAAGGGGACATTTGATGGGGAGAATACTTGCATTAGTAATTATTTTAATACCTGGCGCCTTTGCAGCTCTTGGGATTAAGCTGCTTCGCGACACTGTTTTTGGGATCATCATCGCGCCATTTCCATTTTTATGGCTGCAAGGAATTGCAGGGTTGTTATTTTTAGGAGCAGGTCTTTATGTGGTTGCAGGATTTATTTTATACAGAGACCGTAAACGGAATAAAGTCACCGCTCGTTTCAAACAAAATCGAGCAATCAAAAAAGACCTGCCTTAATCAGCAGGTCTTTCTTTCATATTCTCCCTTATTTTCACTGCACGGTCAGGGAAATCAGTGAAAATTCCATCTACACCTAATGAAAACATGGACGCCATTTGTTTCTCACTATTCACCGTAAACGGCCTGATCACTTGATCAGTCGCATGAAGTGCAGATACAACTTCTTTTGTCACACCGGCTCCCTTTATATTCGGGTGATACCCTTTGGCCGGGATCGTTTTTAAATACATGTCCGGCTGATGAATGACATCCATCGTCAGGACAGACAGTTCAATATGCGGCATTTGTTGATGAAAAAGAGCTAAACTTCCGTGGTGGAATGAAGAAACAATGACACGATCCTCGATTTGATAGTGTTCAATTTGCGCTTTCACCTTCTCCTCAATGCCCGGATATCGATAAACTGAATTTTTCATTTCAATATTGATCACACAAGACGTATGATGTGAGACAAGCTCTAATACTTCTTCTAATATCGGGATGGATACAGCACCTGTTTCTTCATAAAAAGAATGACTCGCATCCCCCGCCTTTAATTCTTCATATGTATGGTCTTTTACTAGTCCTTTTAAATTCGTTGTCCTGTTTAACTTCTCATCGTGAATAACAGCCAATCTGCCGTCTTTCGTCAACTGAACATCAAGCTCAATTCCGTCTGCCCCAGAATGTAATGCATGTTCAAATGCAATCATGGTGTTTTCAGGATATATGCCTTTAAAGCCTCTATGTGCAAATATTTTCGTCATGTGTCACCTCTCAAAATGATGATCATCTTTATTATGACGTGTCTTTTATTGTTTTTCCAGTTTGAACATAAAAAAAGACCTCTTCCTACTGACAGAAGAGGTTAGACATAAATTCGATCACGTAATCGCTCTGATGGCTTGCTCTGTCGTCTCTGCGTCAAGAGCAAAAAGGGAAGAAACAACTGCGACTGCTGCAACGATTGTTACACCTAACAACAACTTTTTCATAGAATAACCTCCACTTTCTTTTGAAGTATTTGTGCATCGAATTTCTTTTCAAGAAAACGAATGGCTTGTTGGTAGTCATTTCGCTCCTTGAAGTATTTCGATATTTGTTCAGACAAATCCTCAAGTTCTACATATAGTCTATTTTTTTCTATGTAGTCTAATTTTTCAGAGAATAAGTCTGCTGCTCCACTATTTTCGCACATCAAATCTAAAATTTCAAATTTTGCTAAATATTCATGATTTTGGATGTCGCAACTATAATGAATTCCTTCTTTTATGTACACGTCTGCCTCCCGATGCCCTAAATGAACCAAAGCATTGGCAAGTACGTATAGAGACTGAATGTAGTAATGACGATTTTCTCGATGCATTTGAATACTCATGCCCTTTTTCGCATATTCAGCGCATTTCTCATAATCAGGCTTTGCATAATAAAGCACAGCCAAGTTATGATAGCACTTCCCAATGAGCACTTCATTGTTGATATGCTTACTTTTTTGAAGAGCCTCTTGATATTTCTTCTCTGCCTCATCGAATTGGAATAAATCAATACAATTACTTGCATGTAAAATTAAACTGTCAATCGCTTGCGCTGTATATTCTTCATGCGCTTTGAATGTATCAATTGCTTTTTTAATATGATTAATGGAAATAAAATTTTGTTTGAGTTCATAATAAACAGATGCGACTTTGTGGTGAAAAGTCCCTACTTCAAGGTCTTCATTCACCCGTTTCAGACGCTGTTCTGCAATTTTGTAAAAGCTAATGGCCTCATCATACTTCTTCACATAAGCCGCATATTGGCCCTTATAAAAGTAAAAATAAAAATTAATAATGTCATCTGCTTTCTCATCTAGCGTTCCGACACTTTTCATGATTTGATTGGCTTTTTCTATATTACCAAGTAACATTTCATGTCTACCGTTCACAAGTTGATAATACAGAAGAACTTCTCGGTCTTCATCTATATTTTTTAGCAAATTCTGAATTTTCTCTTTATAAACAGCAGATTTCTCCAGGTCATTTTGAGAAATGACCCTCGTCCACTTGCTAATTTCATTCGCAACCTCAGCAGAGTGGATTTTCAGCTTTCCCATAACCTCACCCTCTTCTTTTCATTATTATAGCATAGTAAAAGAATGTGAAAATTATTAAATTCGACAATGGGAATATTCAGTTCAAATGGCACATTTTATATAGAGCCAGTGACTTTAAAACGTGAATCAATCATGCCAATAGAAATAGAACTTTCGATCTTATTTGATGATTTTTCCAATTTCATCAGACCTTTTCCTCTCACCCTTTTACTTACATGGGCGGCTCATTCTCGTTTCACATGTCACTTTTGATTGATTGACGTTGCTGATTATTACTACTTTATGTCATGTTCATTTCATTCATTCTACCTTTTTCATTTTATTCTGAAAATAAAACAACCCATTTGCCGATTTGAATACAATGATTATCTTATCAACGAAACCATTTTTTTACAAGATTTTCATTTTTTAAAAATAGACTCTTTTAAATAACACTCTTGATTTTTATAAAAAATTAAGGACCTATTTTTTGGTCCTTTTCAGATTTTATTTCCCCCAATATTCGATTGTGACATCTGAGTATTCGTCCTCGCTTAAAACAAACCCGAAATTGGATTCCTCTGAAACAACAACCAAATCATCGTGCATTTCTAACATCAATTTCATAGCAAAATTTTTGCATTCTAATAATGGTAGTGTTAAGGCAATTGGATAATCAAGATAGAGTTGGTTACTACTCTTAAAGTAAAAACCAAATGTAGAAGGGTAAAGCAGAACGTCTTCCTGTTCGTAATTCTTAAAGTAATCAAAAATAAAATCAATCTTTGACTTTATTGTTTCTTCATTATAAGGGAATTTAAAAGATTGGATTTCTTCAGTTTTTATTCGGTTATAAACTTTTTTATGCACTTCTTCAGATTTTGAATAATCGACAAACTCTTTATCGGAAATATCTATGTCGTGGTAATTCTTTAAATCGTCTACAAGCTGTATCTTTGCATTTTTTACTTTGTTTTTATTCAGTAACTTCTCTAACTGAATTTTTCTATCATTTGTCATAATATCACCCTATTACAAGACGTTGTTTTATTCAATCGTTTTATAAATGATAAGCTGCAATCTGAGCTTATCATAAGTCATATTTGTTGAGAAAAAAACTATCAACAATCATTTAGCTTACAGTGGTATTATCATTGCGGTGTTTGATCATTTGCAGAAATTGAAACCAGGTCAAATCATTATTGTCGAGGTATTCCATTGAAACGGTTTATACAACCCTTTAGGAGACTGTGATAGTTATTTACGTTTTGAATATGGTATAGACTTCATTTAACCAAATATCAAAAGAGACTAAAAATAAAAAAACGTCTCATGTTAGAAACGTTTTTTTAAGTCATTTGTTTTAGCTTGCTCGATGTTCTAGACGTAAACGATCGGCAACCATTGCAATAAACTCTGAGTTGGTCGGTTTTGCTTTTGACATGCTGACTGTGTAGCCAAACAGCGAGGAAATGGAATCAATGTTTCCTCTACTCCAAGCCACTTCAATCGCATGACGAATGGCTCGTTCTACTCGGCTGGCAGTCGTGTTAAATTTCTTCGCAATGTCTGGGTATAACACTTTTGTGATGCTACCGAGTAGCTCAATGTCATTGTATACCATTGAAATCGCTTCTCTTAAGTATAAGTAGCCTTTAATATGAGCAGGTACTCCGATCTCATGTATAATGGTTGTAATGCTCGCATCTAAGTTTTTACGTTTTGGTTCCGGTTTATTTCGAAGGACACTGTTTTGGATAGATGAAGAGCGATGCGTGACTTGTGTACCGTTTCCACTGACTTGACGAATATGCCCAACTAAGTTTTCCATGTCAAATGGCTTTAGAATGAAGTAAGAGGCGCCTAAATCGACCGCCTTTTTCGTCACATCTTCTTGTCCAAATGCTGTCAACATAATGACACTTGGTTGTTTTGACATGTCAGAATCACGAAGACGTTCCAGTACCGCAAGACCGTCTAAATGAGGCATGATAATATCTAAGAGGAGAACGTCGGGCTCTTTATCTTTCAATAAGGTCAGACATTCCTGACCATTATATGCCACACCAAGCACTTCCATATCTTCCTGTCCTTCAATATACTCTGTCAAAAGGCCAACAAGCTCTCGATTATCATCCGCTACACACACTTTAATTTTCTCCACGTTCTTTCCTCCCCAATGTCGATTCCTTTAGTCTTTTGCAATTGTCTTCTGAGTGTTCAATTCGACAAAACCATGCTATCCCCTTTAAAAAACTTTTATTTTCCGAATAATAGAGGTTTATCTTGTTTTTTCTAGGTTTTTCTCAATGAATCGACGATTATCACAATTTGACAATAGGTTCTTTTCCAGTTTGTCGAAAAATCTCTTTTTCCTTATTTTATAACACGTTTATCAAGAATGAAAGGGGAGAAAAAAAACTGCCGGTGGATGTCGGCAGTTTTTTCATCAGCTGGCTTTTTTGTTTTTTTGATATAGATCAATTCCTGCTTCTGACAGCATCCATTCAATATGGACACCATATCCGCTTGTTGGGTCATTGACGAATACGTGAGTGACCGCTCCAATGATCTTCCCATTTTGAATAATTGGACTTCCGCTCATCCCTTGAACGATTCCACCCGTTTTATTCAATAATCGATCATCTGTGACCTTTACCACCATTCCTTTTGTTGCTGGGAATTTTTGCGGTGTGGTGCTGACAATTTTAATATCGAATTTTTCCACTTTGTCATGGTCTACAACCGTCAAAATTTCCGCCGGTCCTTCTTTGACTTCGTGGGATAAAGCGACTGGAAGCGCTTTGTCTGCTACATGGTTTTCAAGGTTTTCGGTTAATTTACCGAAAATACCGAATGGACTGTTACGTGAGATATCACCAATGGTCTTTCGTTCAGAAGAAAACCGAGCTAATTTTTCTCCCGGGTTTCCACCTGTGCCTTTTTCAATAGATGTCACAGTTGATCTAACGATTTCACCATTATCGACAACGATTGGTTTTTTTGTATCCATGTCTGAAATCACATGCCCAAGGGCACCATATTTTTTAGATGTTGGGTCAAAGAATGTCATCGTTCCAATTCCAGCAGCAGAATCGCGAATGTAAAGACCAATACGGTATGTGCCTTCACTTGCATCTTTTGCTGGTGTTAAAGTGGTTTGAAATGTTTTATGATCTCGTTTAATGAGTAAATCAAGCGTTTCCCCTGTTTTACCCGCTTTTTGAATAAATGGTGTGAGGTCATTCATTTTCTCCATTTTTTGGCCATTGATTTCGATGATCATATCCCCTGTTTGAATGCCGGCTGCTTCACCTGGTGATTTTTTGCCGTCTGTTGTTGTGATTTGATGAAAACCAACAACGAGAACTCCTACAGAGTGGAGCTTTACACCGATTGATTGTCCTCCTGGAACGACTTTTAGTTCTGGAAGAACATCGACTTTTGTTTTCTTAATAGGAAATCCTTTAAAATCATAAACAATTTCGGCCTTTCCCGCCTTTTCTCCAGTCACTTCTAGTTGGTTCTTCTTTTCTGCAAGACGAAAGGCTGGTGAAGAAGCATTTGCGGTCGCTTCAATGGAGGTTTCGATCGATTGCTTCTCATGTTCAAATACGGCGATATTTGTTGGAATGTTGATATATTCTTTCACTATGCTCATAAACCCTGTACTGATTAAAGAAACAAGGAGAATCACACCAATGGCTTTTCTCATCTTTTCGGGCATTCATTTTTCACTCTCCTCGCTCCTACCCACACCAGAACAATCATGTTTTGGCTACATCATTACTTTTGCCTTCTTCGTGTTGATTTATAACCGACTCATTTAGAAAATGATTGGATAAATTGATAAAAGAAAAAGACGATTTCCTGCGTATAGAAAGCAAATGTGAGACAAACGAAAAAGGCAGCTGATCATTCAGCTACCCTGTTGTTTTCACATCACTTGCTTGGTGTAATAATTCTTTTGCGTGTTGCTTTGTTAAGTCCGTAACTTCTACACCTGCAATCATCCGTCCAATTTCATTCACTTTTTCTTGATCATTCAATGGTTTGACACTCGTTAACGTTCTACCGGCTTTCGACCGTTTTGAAATAAACAAGTGTGTGTCTGCCATCGCTGCTACTTGAGGTAAATGTGTGATGCAGAGCACTTGTGAACCAATCGCCACTTTATATATTTTCTCCGCAATCGCCTGTGCTACTCTTCCACTGACACCTGTATCGACTTCATCAAAAATAATCGACGTCACCTCTTGTTTAGCGGAGAAAATACTCTTCACTGCTAGCATGACACGTGAAATTTCTCCTCCTGATGCCACTTTTGATAAAGATTTCATTGGTTCACCCGTATTTGTTGAAATGACAAACTGCGCTTGATCTATGCCGTTTTTACCAAGCTGGACAGGTTTACCGTCTAAAAGCGGACAATCGGCGCTATGCTCAAAAGAAGCATAGCGAACGGAAAAAGCCGTATCAAAAGATGATTTTTCCATATACAAGTCCTTTAATTCAACTTGTATTTGCTTCGCTAGTCGTTTTGCCCATTTTTTACGGAGTTCTGACACATTGACTGCTTCCAGTAGTGCATCACGACTTAGCGCATCAAGCTTGTTTTTGAGCGTTTGCACATGACTGTCTCGATTTTGAATTTGATCAATTTCTTCTTCAACCTTTGCTGCGTACTCTAGAATGTCTTCCACAGTGGTTCCATATTTTCTCTTTAACTGCTTCATTTCATTCAATCTGGACTCGATGAAATCTAGACGCGCTGGGTCAAATTCTAATTGATCTAGCAAGTTCCTCATCTGAAATGTGGAATCCTCTAATAAGTAAAAGGAATTCGACACTTGTTCAGAGAGCTTTTTTAAATCTTCATTGATCTCTGATACCTGCTCTAGCTCACTTGTTGACATACCAACCCAATCTAATCCTCCTTGTTCATTGCGTAACGCATTATACGCATTTTGAAGAGAGGAATAAATTTTTTCGTAGTTACTAATTTGATGGCGTTCTTCTTGAAGCTTCTCATCTTCACCTGGCTCCAGCTGAGCCGCTTCAATTTCCTCTAGTTGAAATTGCAGTAAGTCTAAACGATGCGCCATTTCTTGCTCATTTTCAGAAAGTTGCTTTAACTTATTCGCTGTCTTGACATACTGATCATATGCTTCTCGATATTGTGCTAAAGCAGGTGCAATCTCATCTGCCCCAAATTGATCAAGCAGGTGCAAATGATTTTCGTCTTCCATCAATAACTGATTATCATGCTGTCCATGAATATCGAGCAAAAGCCGCCCGACCTCTCTTAATAGTGAGATGGTGACAAGTTTGCCATTAATCCGGCAAATACTTTTCCCATTTTGATTGATATCACGATGAAGAACCATCATTTCATCAGATGCGTCAATCCCGTGTTCTTCACATAATGAATACACAGGATGATCGGAAGGAACGAGAAAGAGGCCTTCTAGCTCCGCTTTTTTTTCACCGTAACGAACAAATTCAGACGATCCTCTTCCTCCTACAAGAAGTGAGACTGCATCAATGATGATTGATTTTCCAGCACCTGTTTCCCCTGTCAGAACTGTGAGTCCTTTTTCAAATGAAACCGTTAACTCTTCAATGATTGCAAAGTTTTTAATGGTTAGTTCTGCTAACACTCATTTGACACCTCTTTTTGTAAACCAGATGGTTCTTATAAAAGCTCTAAAATCTTCGTTGATACTGTTTCCGTATCGTCTGGAGTGCGGCAAATGATGAGAATGGTATCATCTCCACAAATCGTCCCCATGATTTCTTCCCAGTCTAAATTATCCATTAAAGCCCCGATCGCTTGGGCATTTCCAGGCATCGTTTTCAAAACGATTAAGTGACTGGCTGCATCCAATTTAATAAACGCATCCATTAAGGAACGCTTCAACTTAGATAACGGATTGAAACGTTGGTCTGCAGGAAGGCTATATTTATATGTGCCATTATTTGTTGGCACTTTCACTAAATGCAGTTCTTTTATATCGCGTGAAACTGTAGCTTGCGTGATGTTATATCCATCCGCTTTCAAGATATCGACTAACTCATCTTGCGTTTCAATTTCTTGGCTTGCAATGATTTCTCTTATTTTGATATGCCTTTGACCTTTATTCATTTTGACCCCCCTAGGCGTACATTCTCAGATTGTCTTTACGTTCTATGTTATATGATGCACACTTTAAAAAACAAGCATGACATGTGAAATCATCCATTCTCGTGTTTTCACCATGTAAAAAGGAATAATAGCGAGCTATTATTCCTTTTGTTCAACGGTCTGATGTGTCAGTCAGCTCAGGACTATTTTTCTTTTCTTTCAGTACAGCATGGGCTTCCTTGACCACTTGTTCAAGCGAAGAAGTTGGCAGTGACGCATTCTCCTCTTGATCAGGGCGAAGCACCAAATGAAGCAGGAATTCAATATTCCCATCTCCACCTGTAATAGGAGAAAACGACACATCCGTCACATCATAACCTTCTTTTGCAGCGAATTGATTCATTTCTTCTAGTACACCGAGGTGAACAGCTGGTTCACGCACAATCCCCTTTTTCCCGACAAGTTCTCTACCTGCTTCAAATTGAGGTTTGACTAGCGCGATACAGTCTCCACCTGGGACAAGAATATGCTTTAATGCTGGGAGAATAAGTTTGAGTGAAATAAACGACACATCAATTGACGCTACTTCCGGCAACCCTTCAGTAAAATCAGCTGGAACAGAGTGGCGGAAATTGGTGCGTTCCATTACGACGACACGCTCATCCTGCCTTAACTTCCATGCCAGTTGATTGTACCCAACATCAACAGCATATGATTTCACTGCCCCGTTTTGCAGTGCACAATCGGTAAAACCACCCGTCGATGAACCAATATCAATGAGTAGCTTCCCTTCTACTGTTAAATCAAATTCTTTTAACGCTTTTTCGAGCTTTAGTCCACCACGGCTGACATATTTCAGCGGGTTTCCTTTTACGATAAGCGGTGTATCGCGTGCAATTTTTTCTCCTGGTTTATCCAAACGGTTTTCGTTTGAATAAACAATCCCTGCCATGATGGCGCGCTTTGCTTTTTCTCTCGTTTCCATTAGTCCTTGTTCCACTAATAGAACGTCAAGTCTTTCTTTCTTTGATGTCATGATCCAATTCCTTTTCTTGGTGCTGCGGGAAACAGGTCACGTAATCGTTGTGCTGCCTGCGTTTTCGTCAGACCAATTTCTTCAAGTAGTGCATCGACACTTCCATGCTCAATAAATTCATCTGGAATGCCCATTCGTTCTACTTTTACATGTGTTGCTTTCTTATCATGTAGATATTCTAAGACGCTGCTTCCAAATCCACCTTGGAGAACTGCTTCTTCAATGGTTAAAATCGGAATTCCTTCACCTAGAATCTCATCTAACATGTGTTCGTCTAGTGGCTTAATAAAACGTGCATTCACTACACGAATGGACTTTCCTTCTTTTTGCAATTCTTCAGCGGCGTGCATCGCCATTTTGATTGTTGTACCAAAGGTTAAAATGACGGCATCCGTACCTGGACGAAGCACTTCCCAAGTTCCAATCGGAATTGTTTTGAGCTGTTCATCCATTTTCACGCCTAGTCCATTTCCGCGCGGGAAACGCATAGCAATTGGACCATCATCATATTGAACCGCTGTATGAACCATATGCTGTCCTTCGTTTTCATCTTTTGGCATCATGAGCACCATGTTTGGCATGTGACGCATAAAAGCAATATCAAACACACCTTGATGTGTTTCACCATCAGCGCCAACAAGACCTGCACGGTCAATTCCGATGAACACATTTAAATTCTGACGGCAAATATCGTGCAGTACCTGATCATAGGCTCTTTGAAGGAAGGTTGAATAAATAGCTAAAAATGGTTTCATGTTTTGCGTTGCCAGTCCAGCTGCCATTGTTGCGGCATGCTGTTCTGCTATTCCTACATCAAACATTCGCTCAGGAAATTCTTTTGCAAATCCTTCAAGCTTGGAACCAACAGGCATAGCAGGAGTAATCGCAACAATGCGTTCATCTTCTCGCGCTAACTTTCTGACTGTTTCACTGACTAGTCCGCTCCACGAAGGCGCCACCGCTGCCGGTTTCACAAAATCTCCTGTTTCTATTTTGTAAGGACCTGTACCATGCCAAGTGCCAATTTTATCAGATTCTGCCGGCTTATAGCCTTTTCCTTTTTTGGTGATCACATGAAGGAGGACAGGACCTTTTGTTTTCTTCGCATACTCAAGATTTTCAAATAAATCTTCATACGAATGACCATCTACTGGACCTAAGTACGTGAATCCCATCTCTTCAAAAAACATACCTGACACTAGCAAGTATTTTAGGCTGTCTTTAATGCGCTCTGCTGTTGCTGCTAGCTTTCCACCAACTGCTGGGATGCGCTTGAATAAATATTCGAGCTCGTCCTTTACCCAGTGGTATTTACCAGCTGTACGCAATCTGCCAAGCATTGTGTGAATCGCACCCACATTTGGGGCGATACTCATTTCATTGTCATTTAAGATGACGATCATGTCTTTCTTTTCATCACCAATGTGGTTGAGCGCTTCTAATGCCATACCACCTGTTAACGCCCCATCACCAATGATCGGGAGAATGTATTCGTCAGTCCCTTTGATATCTCTTGCGGCTGCCATTCCCATCGCACCAGATAATGAGGTTGAACTATGACCCGTCTCCCACACATCATGTTCACTTTCATTTCGTTTAGGAAAACCGCAAAGTCCTTTATATTGGCGAAGCGTATCAAACTCTGCGCCTCTTCCCGTTAATAACTTGTGAACATAAGATTGATGTCCAACATCCCATAAGAATTTATCTTTCGGGCTGTCAAATACTTTGTGAAGGGCAATGGTCAATTCGACAACGCCTAGATTAGGGCCGATGTGCCCGCCAGAGTTCGCTAAGGACTCAATTAAAAACGTACGAATGTCAGCACTTAGCTCCTCTAATTCTGCGTTTGACATTCCTTTTAGAAACGTTGGATTTTTTATTGATAAAAGATCCAATCAGGATCAACTCGCTTTCAACAAAATTTCTACATACATCTATCATGCCTTATCCCTACAAAAACAAAAAAGGAATAAGAGTTGTCTCATCAGATAAACTGTTTACAGTTTACCACAATTGCTTGAAGACCCTCAAATCTAGGCTGTTTTTTAATGATCTCTTGACGCAATGAGATCACATAGCTCATGCAATAATTCCTGCTTGATGGGAAGTTGTGAGACAATCTCTTTTGCACGCATTATATGTTCATTTAGTTTTTCCTTTGCTCCTGAAAGCGTTAATAAAGAAGGGTACGTTGTCTTTTCATTTGCTGTATCTGAGCCAACACGTTTTCCTATTTTTTCTTCGCTTCCTTCAAGGTCTAAAATATCATCACGAATTTGGAATGCGATTCCGATGTGATAGCTGAATTCTTTTAACTGTTCGATGTCACGTTGGGGTGCCCCTGCTAATAGCGCTCCTGCTGTTACACTAAAGGCAAGAAGTTTTCCTGTTTTTCGGGCATGGATGGATTCTAATTCTTCAAGTGATACTTGTTTTTCTTCTGCTTCCATGTCATCAAATTGTCCGCCTACCATACCTAATGCACCTGCCGCTTTGACAAGTTCATCAATGATGCGGAGCTTTTGTTCAGCTGTTACCTCATCGGATAATTGGGAAGAAATGAGGTGAAAGCTTTCCGTTAAAAGTGCGTCTCCTGCCAGAATAGCTGTTGCTTCACCGTATACTTTGTGGTTGGTCGGCTTTCCTCTTCGAAGATCATCATCATCCATACTTGGAAGGTCATCGTGAATCAAAGAATACGTATGAATCATTTCCACCGCACAGCCTACCGGAATCCCATCTTCCTCTTTTTTTCCATACGCATTCATGAGTGCAAGGACGAGAACAGGACGCAGCCTTTTCCCGCCTGCCTTTAATGAATAAAGCATAGATGATTTCAGCTCTTGGGGAATCTGTAACTCCTCCACATATGTAAACAGATACTCTTCAATGAACTGCTTTCTTGTCGTCAAAAATTCATTCAAATTACTTGTCACCAGCATCTGCCTCCTTCACTGTAAAAGGAGCCAGCTCACCGTCCTCTTTTAAAATGAAATCCATTTGCTTTTCGACATGCTGAAGTTTTTCATGACAAAGCTTTGACAGTGTCATCCCTTCCTGGAAATAATGAATGGCTTGTTCAAGCGGTACATCTCCTTCTTCGAGCTTCCCCACTATTTCTTCAAGTCCTTTCATGGCCTCTTCAAATGACATTTGTTCTTCTTTTGTCTTTTTCGATTCTGTCATGATGATTGCCCCTCCTTCTTGATTACCTCACAAATGAGACGTCCATCTTTCATCGTAATGGTCAGTTCGTCCTTTGTTTCTACTTGCTCGACACTTTTAATTAGTTCCTCTTCTTTGTAAGCTAAACTGTAGCCTCTCTCCATCACTTGTAGTGGATTTAATGCATTCAGTTTACCAAGAACCGATTGGAACTGCGAATGAATTGTTTTTATTTGCACATTCATACTTCGAATGAGTTGATCTGTTTCACTAGCATGTCGTTTCTTTGCGTGAAGCAATTGCTCCTTCGGGTGAAGTGGCTTGAGCCTATATGTCTGGCGGTCAAGTTGACTGCGTTTTTGTTCGATTTGTCTTGCCATCTGCTTTTGGAATCGATCAAAAATGAGATCAAATTGTTGCTCTTTTTGCTCCTGTAAACGTTTTGGGAAGCGGAAAGCATAAGACGATTGAAGCGCGACAAGGCGTTCTTTCGCTTGTGACGTTCGATTTTTCACCGCTCTTGTTAACCGGATGTCGATTGTTTTTATACGTTCGATCAAATCATCTGTATTTGGAACTGCGAGTTCGGCTGCTCCTGTTGGTGTGGGTGCTCTCATGTCTGCAGTGAAATCACTGATGGTAAAGTCCGTTTCATGCCCAACTGCAGAAATGATGGGAATATCTGACGCAAAAATTGCCCTTGCGACTGCTTCTTCATTAAATGCCCAAAGCTCCTCAATAGATCCACCGCCCCTACCGACGATTAAGACATCACACAATTTCTTTTTATTTGCTTCTTTAATTCGTTCAACAATCGAACGAGTGGCATTTTCTCCTTGAACTAACGCCGGAAGCACAATGATTTTCGCTTGCCTGTAGCGCCGGTTGATGGTTGTCAAGACATCTCGAACAGCCGCACCTGTTGGCGATGTAATCACACCCACAACTTCTGGATATGTAGGAATTTGCTTCTTATAACGCTCGTCAAATAACCCTTCATTTGCGAGCTTTTTCTTCAACTCTTCATACGCAAGATGAAGAGCACCAACACCATCAGGTTGCATTTCTTTTGCATATAATTGATAGCTTCCGCTCGGTTCGTAGACTTGAATTCCGCCACGCACGAACACCTTCATCCCGCTCTTCGGGGAAAAAGGAAGCTTAGATGCGGATCGTTGGAACATCACCGCTTGCATGCGCGCATTTTCGTCTTTTAACGTGAAGTACACGTGACCTCGTGAATGAATTTTGACATTCGATAACTCACCTTTGATCCAAATGTCCTCTAAATGAGGGTCAACATCGAATTTTCTTTTAATATATTTTGTCAGGGCTGTGACCGTCACAAAGGCTTTTTCACTCATGACGTATTCCTCCTCTTCAGAAACGCACATTCATCCACCAGCAGCATGCAGGTGGATGAATGGAATAAAGCTTATGCTAATGTACGTTTTGCTGATTTGACAGTATTATGTGCAAGCATCGTGATCGTCATTGGACCGACTCCGCCAGGGACTGGTGTAATATATGAAGCTTTCTTGCTCGCTTCCTCAAAATCAACATCGCCCACAAGTTTTCCGGTATCCAATCGATTGACGCCTACGTCGATGACAATCGCACCTTCTTTGATCTGGTCAGCTTTTATAAAGGTTGCTCGACCGACGGCAACAACTAAAATATCTGCTTTTAACGTATGTTCTGAAATGTTTGCCGTTCTTGAATGACAGTATGTGACTGTTGCATTTTCGTTTAATAACAATTGTCCAACTGGTTTGCCGACAATGTTGCTTCGTCCAACAACAACCACTTCTTTCCCAGAAAGGTCTACACCTGTTTTATGTAACAGCTCAATAATTCCTGCTGGTGTACAAGGAAGAAACGTGTCTTCCCCAAGTAGCATTTTCCCGATATTTAACGGATGAAAACCATCTACATCTTTCTCTGGTGAAATACGTTCAATGACGGCTTTTTCAGAAATATGCTTTGGCAGTGGAAGCTGCACAAGAATTCCGTGATATTGATCATTTTCATTATACTGATCAATGAGCTGAAGCAATTCTTTTTCTGTTAATGAGGCATCTAAGTGATCTAGTTGAAAATGCATTCCCATCGCTTCTGCTGCTTTTTTCTTTCCGCGCACATAAGAAAGTGAAGCCGGGTCATCACCAATTAGAATAACGGCCAGACCAGGAGTGACTCCTTGTTTCTTTAGTTCTTCTACTTCTTGTGCTAATTGTTCACGCTTTTCTTTTGCTGTTTCTTTTCCATCAATGATCGTTGCTGTCATGTCGAATCCTCCTATTACTGCTTTAGGTCGTTTTTAATATTCGATAGTACACCATTCACGAATTTTGGTGCTTTGTCATCACCAAACATTTTGGCCAGCTCAATGGCCTCATTCATTGAGACACTAACTGGTATGTCTTCTTGATACACCATTTCGTACGCAGACAGCCTTAAAATCGCTCTATCTACATTCGCAATACGATCGAGTTTCCAATTGACAAGATGCTTTGAAATCATTTCATCTAGCTTGTCCTTTTGTTCAAGCACACCGAAAACCAGCTCCTCAAAAAATGGATCTGATTCTTGTTCATCTAACGCATGTGTCATTGCTTCATTCGGATCAATATTGCTGACGTCAATTTGAAATAGTGTTTGTAGCGCCTTTTCTCTTGCAGTTCTTCTTTTCATTATTAACTCCTTTAACCACTTTATCCGTTTGTCGTTAAGCCATAGAGAAATCATAACATATTTTGACCGTAGTCGCACCAAGATCAATATGGACTTTGATGAAAAACGAATAAATGAACATGTAACAATCTCAATATTCGGAACTCATCCAAAAAAGGCGTTAAAAAACCAAAGAGGGGATGCCTCCTTGGTTTCATTTCAAACCTCTTTTTACATTTCTTGATCTACTTCAGTTTCAGAGGTTTTTGTATCAAACTGAATGCCAACAACATGAATGTTAATTTCATTAATCGTTAAGGCAGTCATGTTTAACAGGGTTTGACGGATATTTTCTTGAACAGCAGTGGATACCTTTGGAATGGATAAGCCAAATTCAACCACACAATATACGTCAATTGTGATACCCTCATCTGACACATCTACTTTTACACCTTTACGGTGATTTTTTTTACCAAAACGTTCTGCTACATCAGCAGCGAAATTGCCACGCATTTCGGCAATCCCTTCAACTTCTGATGCGGCAATTCCCGCAATGACTTCAATCACTTCTGGCGCAATTTGTACTTTCCCTAACTGATCTTCATCTAGGTTCATTTCAAGCAAATTGTGTTCTGACACGTTCATTCACCTCCGAAAACTGTTATGAATTCATGATTTGATACGTTTCTAAAAACTTCGTATTAAAGTGACCGCTCACAAATGTTTCATGCTCGAGTAATCTGAGGTGGAATGGGATGGTCGTGTAAACACCTTCAATGACGAATTCTTGAAGCGCTCGTTTCATCCTTGCAATGGCTTCTTCCCTCGTCTTACCATACGTGATGACTTTGGCAATCATGCTATCGTAATATGGCGGAATCACATAACCTGGATAAGCAGCCGAATCAACACGTACACCTAGTCCGCCTGGCGGAAGATACATTTTGATTTCACCAGCAGACGGCATGAAGTTTTTCTCTGGGTTTTCTGCATTTATACGGCATTCAATGGCCCAGCCATCATACGTTACATCAGCTTGTGTAAGAGAAAGCGGCTCACCAGATGCGACTTTGATTTGTTCTTTGATCAAATCAACACCTGTGACCATTTCAGTAACAGGATGCTCTACTTGAATCCGTGTATTCATTTCCATGAAGTAAAACTTCTCTTCATTATAATCATATATAAATTCGACTGTTCCTGCACCAGTGTATTCCACAGCCTCAGCTGCTTTTACTGCTGCTTCACCCATTTGCTCACGGATGTCAGCATTTAGTGCTGGTGATGGTGTTTCTTCTAGTAGCTTTTGCATTCTTCTTTGAATGGAGCAATCACGTTCACCAAGGTGAATTGTGTGACCATGCTGATCTGCAAGCACCTGAATTTCCACGTGTCTAAAGTCTTCGATGAATTTCTCCAAGTAGACACCTGGGTTTCCGAAGTTTTGTGCAGCTTCTTGCTGTGTAATGGTCACGCCGTTGATAAGCTCTTCTTCATTACGAGCGACACGGATCCCTTTACCGCCGCCGCCAGCCGTTGCTTTGATAATGACAGGATACCCAATACTTGTTGCAGTTGATACTGCATCGTCAAGGTCTTTCACAATTCCTTGTGAGCCAGGGACAATCGGTACACCTGCTTGTTTCATTGTGTCTCTCGCTACATCTTTTGTTCCCATTTTAGAAATGGCGGATGCAGTTGGTCCAACAAAGATGACATTACACTCTTCACAAAGCTCTGCAAAGTCTGCATTTTCAGCTAGAAATCCATATCCTGGATGAATGGCATCTGTACCTGTTAGTTTTGCAACACTGACAATATTTGTGACATTTAAATAACTGTCCTTTGATGCAGTCGGTCCAATGCAATAGGCTTCATCAGCCATCTGTACATGCAATGCATCACGATCTGCTTCAGAAAATACTGCCACTGTTTCAATTCCTAGCTCTTTGCAAGCGCGGATGATTCTTACTGCGATTTCTCCTCTGTTTGCAATTAATAGCTTTTTAATCATGATCGTACTCCTTACTCTGCTTTCACTAGAAAGAGGGGTTGTCCGAATTCTACGAGCTGACCGTTTTCAGCTAATACTTCGACGATTTCACCTTTTACTTCTGCTTCAATTTCGTTGAACAGTTTCATCGCCTCAACGATACATACCACAGAGTTTTCCTTCACCTTAGAACCTGTTGTCACGTATGGATCTGCTTCTGGTGAAGATGAAGCATAAAATGTGCCAACCATTGGAGATGTAATTTTATGCAGATTTTCAGACGCCGTTTCCTGAGGGGCTTCGGTCTGAGCTGGAGCTTGTGCTTTAGGAGCTTGTTGAGCTGGAGCTGCTTGGACAGGAGCCACTGGTGCTTGTGCCGCAACTTGCTGAACGACTTCTTTATTTTTCTTTAATTTAATTTTTGCACCTTCATTTTCGTACGTAAATTCGTCGATTGTAGATTCGTCAATTAATTTAATCAGTTCATGAATTTCTTCAATTTTCAACATGGATTTGCACCCCTATGTATGGATTTATCTTTTTTTATAGGCTAGTACTAAAACTACGTACTATAACCATCTTACAGCAGGATTTCATTGAATTCAACTACTATTGTGCTCAGACAGATGCGAGAGGCACCTGCTAGAGGGCATAAAACCGCATCAAAAAACGCCCTTTTGGCAAGGACGTTTTTTAATTTTTTTATTGGTTGGATGGTTCAAAAGTGACGGCAACGTTATCAAGACCTTTAATTTCATTTGTGACGAGGTCTATAATGTCTGCTGCTTGAGACTTAGATTTTTTGTCAGAACGGACAGTGATACTGACTTTATCCCCTTCTGCACTGACTAGCGCATCTTTATATCCTTTTGTTTTGATCAATGTCTCTAGCTGACGCTCTGTTCCTTCTGCATCGCTAAGGGCAGTCATTTGATCATATGCTTCACTTTTTTCTTGTGCAGTTGCATTGTCACTTGAAACGATTTCGTTAAATTCTTCGCGCTGTTTGCTTCGTTTATCTTCTAGCTCTAACCTGTAAGTTGTAAAGAGCTCATCGTCTGTTTGCTCTGAAACGACTTTTCCTTCTTCACCACTTGTTTCAACATCCTCTTGTTTGCCGTTTGTTTCTTTGTCTTTTGTTTCTTTGTCAGTGGACTTCTCTTCCGTACCTTTTTCCATCCCTTTTTCTGTTTCCGTCTTTTTCTCTTCAACGCCTTTTGGCTTTGTATCTTCTACCGTCACTGCGTTCTCACCTTGTGGCGACATGATATAATACACACTTAATACGACAACTAAACTTAGCATCGTTAATAGCCAAACCGTTTGTTTTTTTAACATCATTCCGAATCCTCCTTGATTTTTTTAGGGGCAACAGCCACTCTATGGCTCGGTACATCAAGCACTCGTGTAACAGCTTCAATGATGGTTTTTTTTATTTGAACGTTGTCAACTCCTTGAGCAACAACGAGGACACCTCGTATTTCCGGTTTTTTCGTTTGGACAACGACCGGCGTTTCTTCATTGCCATTTTTAATGATGACAATCTCTTCTTCTTTTGTTTGATCTGTTACACTTCGCACGCCGCCTTCTTTATCGGTTTCTTCGGTCGTTGTGCTTTTATTGGACTTGTTTTTTTCATAGATTTTTAATGAAGTCGCATCTACATTGACGACGATGGAAACATCTTCTACTCCAATGATCGTCTCCAATATTTCTTTTAACTGATTCTCATATTCACGCTCAACATCTTCAATCGAGCCCTTTGATTGACCAGATGAAGTAGGTTTGAATACTGCCTGCTCGTTAGAGGTTGGTTTATTAGATGTTGGGATGACGTCCTTTTCATGATTTGATGGCGGTGAGAGAATTTGACTGACGAGCATGAATGACACGCCGACGATGAAGACGAGTAACAAGTAATGATGCTTTGTTAATTTCGGTTTCCCCTCACCCTTTTCAGATGCTTGGAAAATAGCTTTCAGCTTCTGTTTCCAGTCTTGTTTATTCATGTTCTGTCGTGTCACCTCCCTCAATTTGCAATGTAATCTGTTTAGGACTCGTATTCCAAACATCTGCAAGTGTTTCTTTCACTCGCATCTCCTCTTTCATTGAAGCGGCAGCGCCTTCCTCCTTATGCTTATCGAGGTCAATCTCTACTTTTGCCACAGTTTCTACCGCACCCTCTGTAAGCGGAGTCAGAACGGCTTTGATGCGGAATTGATTCGCCTCCATCGTTTGATCAAAGTGTTCCTCATCAGCCAACACTTCTACGTGTTTCATTTCATAGCTCTCCTTCTCCAATGATACCTTTGCGCTTTTTTCTAGTTGGACAGCCATTTGCTTTAAAATATATGCACGTTGAGAGGCTTGTATTTCTCTTTTTTCTAAATTCATCTGATTTTTTATTTCTTCAGACTGCGCTTCTTCCTTTCCTTTCATTAATTCCGAAAAAATTTTGTCAGGATCTGCACGAAATAAGGAGAAGATGGGATTGAGCATGATGACAATTAATAGTAGGCTGACAACCAATTTGGCATACTTTTGCATGCTTGAATTGGGCAATAGCAGATCAATAATAATCGCAAATAAGATAAATAAGATGATACTTGTGATCCACTCTGTGAGAAAGCTCATCTGATCCCCTCCTTACTTCATCATCATCGTGAGATTTCCAGCGCTGATGATCACGGTTATACTCAAAAAGAACATAAGCGATACAACTGCAAGGGCTGCGAATATATAGAGAACACTTTTTGATATGACATCTAGACAAGTAATAATGGGCCCGCCCCCAAGCGGCTGAAGGATGGCCGCAGCTAACTTATATATAAGAGCAAGCGTCAATACTTTAATGGCAGGGAACGCCGCAATGGCAATCAAAATGGCGACTCCCACAAGTCCAACGGTATTTTTGAGCAAGACCGAAGCGCTGATGACAGTGTCGGTCGCATCTGTAAACATCCGCCCTAGCACAGGAATGAAATTACCTGTGATAAACTTTGCTGTACGGAGAGCAATTCCATCACTGATCGCAGCAGATGCCCCCTGCACCGAGATCACTCCAAGAAATACAGTCAAAAATACAGCTAATCCTCCAATGGCGACATTTCTTAATAATTGGGCGAGCTGCGTGACTTTGTATTGGTCCGTCAGCGTACTGACAATGCTCAATATCGCTGATAGGAAAATGAGTGGGAGAACAACAAACTGAATGAATACACCGCTTGTGTTCATTAAAAACAAGATGACGGGATGAAAAAAACCAGCTGAAACGAGGCCGCCTGATGAAGCAATAAGTGCTAATAAAAGAGGAATAAGAGCAAGAATAAAACTGGTCATCGTCTGAATGGCTTCTGTCGCATAAGAGATGGCTACATGAAAGCTGTTTAGCGCAATCATGATCAACACCATATAGACAAGTGCATATGCGACTTTGCTGACAGTACTTTGTTCAAAAGCATTTTGTAAAAGCTGAAGCAGAGCGCAAAAGATGGTCAGTAAAATGAGCGTCCCTAGCAATTTTCCATTCGCAATGATTTCGTGAAAAAGGTATTGGACAAATGCCTTCAGCCACGTTTGGGGAGACAAGTCTTTGTCGCCGTCGATCATTTCTCTCACTGTCCCTTTTTGGCTTTCTGGTAAAAAACCACCATACTCTTCCAAGATGGTTTCCCAAAAATCATTGATGGAATGAAGCTCTAATGCATCAGCCTGTCCACTGGCTATTTCTTCTGCTACTGGCTCTTCCTCTTTCAAAGGCTCCATCTCTTCTGCCTCTACATGCGGAACAATGAACCAAAAGAAAAACAAAAGCCCCATGCCGACCGTTAGCCCTTTCACGTATGATCACCTCTTTTCTCACGTCATGGTAGGAATCATGCCTAAGATTGTTTCGATAATGACTGTTAATATCGGGACTGCCATGACCAATATCAGGACTTTGCCGCCAAGTTCTATTTTTGAAGCAATGGCCCCTTGTCCAGCATCTTTCGTAAGTTGCGCGCCGAATTCTGCAATATATGCAATCCCTATGATCTTCAGAATCGTTTCAACGTATTTCATATTGACACCAGCACTTGCCGCTATTTTTTCAATCATTGAGATAATCGCATAGATCTGATCAATTAAATAAAGAAAAATGACACAACCTGTAAACACAACAACCATAAAGGCGAATGTCGGTTTTTGTTCTTTGACGATTAATGCTAAGAAGGTTGCGATTAAACCAAGTCCAACAATTTGTATGATGTCGATTTGGAAGCCCTCCCCTATCCTTGAAATAGAAATACGGCTTTGATCTTCTTAAACAAATCATCCACAATCGTCGCCACCATAAATAAAATGTAGATAAACCCGAGTAGCGTCACCCACTGTGCATACTCCTTTTTCCCCATTTGATCTAAAATTGTATGGAGAAACGCTACCACAATCCCCACTCCCGCAATTTGGAAAATGACGTTCACATCAACGCCCATACTTTCGACTCCCTTCCTGTCACATCAATAAAAGAATCAGTAGAATTCCACCTAAAAAACCGAGGCTCCGCACCATCTTTTCATGTTTTGCTTGAGCAATTTCCGCCTCCTTCTCTTCTGATTCCAAGTGTCCTAGAGCGAGCTTAATATACTTTTGCTGAGCAGTGACATCATGCTGTCCAAGTGTTTCTCCAAAGTGTTTAAGTGCCTCATATTCACCTTTTTTCAAGACCGTTCTTTTCCATACATCTTCTAAACTTTCATACCATGCATGTCTAGCAGATAAGGTGCCGGCATTCAGTTTCTCTGCAAATTGTTCAAATAAATGATCAATGGGCGGCCCTACTTGCATTGCAATTTGACTGGCAGCGCGCTCTAGCGGTGTTTGTCCGTACATGATTTCAGATTCGAGAAATTGAAGAGCAAATCGGAGCTGTCTAATTTGCTTCGGACGGTCACTATACCTTTTGGCAAACTCAAAACCACCCCATGTCGTGGCTGAGACAATCAATATCGCACCCATCAGCTTTAACATATGTCCACTCCTTGTCTCCTTTTCATCTCCTGTCCCTGTTGATCATATATCCGCCCAATGGTTCCTGGCCCATTGTCCCGATTAAGTTCAACATACCGGTCAAACACACGAAGCTGCCACAATGATTGGAGCGATGGACGTTTATATAGTTCTTCAAGTGAGGATCCGTGCGCTGACACGATAATGGTCACACCTGCATGAATCGCCTCTAAAAGTGCCTGTACATCCTCGTCTTTTCCTATTTCATCGACAATGATCACTTCTGGGCTCATGGAACGAATCATCATCATTAGCCCCTCTGCCTTTGGACACGCATCAAGGACATCAATTCGGTGTCCAAAATGATGCTGCGGGACCCCTCGAATACACCCAGCAATTTCTGATCGTTCATCAATAATGCCTGTTTTTCTAGGAGGAATCTGATGTGTTCCCGTACTAGACAGCCGTGCCAAATCACGAAGCAATGTTGTTTTCCCCGTTTGCGGGGGACCGATGATGAGTGTATTGTGCCAATTTTGTTGTTCATATAAATAAGGTAGAAAGGGAAGCGCAATGCCTATCTTTTCTTTCGCAATCCGAATGTTAAATGAAGAAATATCTCTCAACCCTTTGACAGACCCATTTTCGACAATGACCTTCCCTGCAAGTCCAACCCGGTGGCCACCTGATATGGTGATATAGCCTTGCTTTAATTCTTCCTCAAGTGTGTACATGCTGTAATTACTTAATCTGCCTAGTAGATGAGTGGCGTCTTCTGCTTTTGTATGATAGGAAAGAAAGCGGGATTTTCCTGTTTGAATCAGTTCAATTGGACGGTTCGTTCGAATGCGGATTTCTTCTACTTGTGCCCATTCTGGTTCTTTTAATAAACTGAGTTCTTGTCCAATTGAATGCGGGAATATATCCAACAAACTCCGCAACGAATTCCCCTCCTTTTTTTCTTCTCTAAAATGTATGATGTGTGCCGCTAATTATGCCAAGCCATTTCATTTATAGATGCCGACTAGAATGAAGACAACACCAATGAATATAAACACGAGCTTTGCATAGGATAGCTGTCCAGCGATTTGGTAGATTCCAATGGTCATCGTGATAATGAAAATAAGCGGTCCAATGATCGCTAATATACTATTAATGACAACCGCTTTTCGTATATCATTTGTGAGTAACATCAGGATGGCAGCCGTCAATTCTATCGCAGCAGATAAAAACCTCATACCTGCCATTGCAGCGACTGACGGATGTATGCCTGGGAAGAGAATTGGTTTCATATCGAACCTCCAGCGTTTTTTACACTATATGCTGGATGGGCTGGTTATAACCCTAGTTTTTTTCAAAGTAAGAGAGATGGATGAGAGAGTAGATGGTGAGGAAGTGAGACAAACAAAGATGGGTGCAAATAAAAAAGACTGTAAACATAAAGTTTACAGTCAGATTGTAGAGAAACTCATGTTTTTCTACAATCTTTTTTATTTTAAAGGTATATATGTTGAATGAAATGTATCGA
>NZ_JBFEFT010000021.1:0-60322 GCF_047229225.1 Bacillus sp. 179-C3.3 HS
ATATAAAACCCCATCACAACACCGAAAAGAGCGTGACTTGATACTGGTAATAAAGCGCGTGTGAAGGCATATTCTACACCATGACCGACTAAATAAAGAATATTTTCAAGTGTCGCAAAGCCGAGCGAGACACTTGTACCATATACAATACCGTCATAATGCTCATCAAACTGTGCATGGGCATAGACACTAACCATTAAAATAAACCATTTCAATGATTCTTCTAAAAAACCCGATGTGACAAATGAAATGAGTATTGGGCTTGTAGCTATATTTTCCTCTTCAAGGACATATTGAATAAACATGGTTGGAAAAACAAGGATGACACCTAGCATAAAAGATCTGATGACCATATGAATCGGCTCATTGTCGTACTGATCTTTTAAATAAAAATAACATAAAAGTGCAATGCCAGGAGCTAAACCTGCCGAGATAATTGCGATCATGATCAGACCTCTTTCCTTACACTATCCTTTATTATGGTACCATGATTTACTAGTTTTTTATATGACTCCAGCCCACTTTTCTCAAAATATCTTTCTATATAATCCCATAAAAAAAGAACTGAACCCTTGAATAGGATTCAGTTCTTTTTTTACTTGCTTATTCTATTGTGAATCTCGTTCGCAATCATCTCTCCATGAAATCTCCCGTTTTCGATGAAGATTTCATTGGCATTATTTCCGGCTGCTATGACGCCTGCAATGAAGATGCCTTCAACATTTGTTTCCATTGTCTGTTCATGAAATGTAGGGCGTCCTGATTGTTGGTCAATGGTTACACCCATTTTCTCAAGGAATGAATGATCAGGGTGATAACCAGTCATTGCAAAAACATAATCACTTTTCACACGGTCTAATTCACCTTTTTCGTTTGTAAAAACAACCTCTTGTGATGTGATTTCTTCGATATGTGCACCGAACTCCATACGGATTGTTTCATTCCGAACAAGGGCTTCAAACTCTGGCAAAATCCAAGGTTTAATACTAGAAGAATACTCAGTTCCTCTGTACAAAACAGTCACCCGGCTCCCGCATTTCACAAGTTCTAGTGCGGCATCGACACTCGAATTTTTACCGCCAATGACTGTCACGTCTTTATCAAAGTACGGGTGTCCTTCTTTAAAATAATGATACACGTGAGGAAGGTCTTCCCCTTTGACATTCATATAGTTCGGATGATCATAATAACCAGTCGCAATGACTACATAATCACATGCATATTCATCTTTCGACGTACTGACTGTAAATTGTCCGTCTGCTTTCGTCACCGTATGTACTTTTTCAAAGGCATTCACTCGTATGTTTTTTCGTCTAACAACCTCTCTATAATAAGAAAGCGCCTGTATGCGGACTGGCTTTCGGTTTTCAGTAATAAAAGCGACATCACCTATTTCTAGCTTTTCACTTGTACTGAAAAAAGTTTGATGTGTAGGGTAGTGATAAATACTGTTGACTACATTTCCTTTTTCAATGACAAGTGCATCGATACCGATATTTTTGAAGGCAATGGCTGCTGATAGTCCACATGGCCCGCCTCCTATAATAATTGCTTTTTCTTGTTTCATTTGTTCCACTCCTGTCGTTTCCTGCAAATCACTATGTACTTACTTGGTTTCGCTTCTGCGCCATTTCATAAAAAAATCTCCTATTTAAGCATAGGAGATTTTGGGTTATGATGCAAATAAGCCGCTTAAATCCAGCCTCTGAATCGAGAAGCTTCAGCCATCTTACGTACACCCACCATATATGCAGCAAGACGCATGTCGATGCGGCGATTTTGTGCCATTTCATAAATATTGTTAAATGACTTCACCATCATATTTTCTAAACGGGTTTCTACTTCTTCTTCTGTCCAGTAGAACCCTTGATTATTTTGAACCCATTCAAAGTAAGAAACCGTTACACCACCCGCACTTGCAAGTACGTCTGGCACAAGCAATATCCCGCGATCTGTCAGAATTTGAGTTCCTTCCAGCGTCGTCGGACCATTGGCTGCTTCTACAACAATTTTTGCTTTAATATTTGCCGCATTTTCTTCTGTAATTTGGTTTTCTATTGCTGCTGGTACGAGAATATCACATTCAAGTTCGAGCAGTTCTTTGTTTGTAATTGTATCATTAAATAACTTCGTCACTGTTCCGAAGCTGTCACGTCGGTCAAGCAAGTAGTCAATGTCTAGACCATCTTCATCATACAAACCGCCGTAAGCATCAGAAATTCCGACAATTTTCGCTCCTGCGTCATACATGAATTTAGCCAAGTAACTACCGGCATTCCCGAATCCCTGCACGACAACACGTGCCCCTTTGATGTCAATTCCTTTTTTCTTTGCCGCTTCTTTGATACAGATCGTCACACCTTTTGCTGTTGCAGTGTCACGTCCATGAGACCCTCCAAGAACAATTGGTTTTCCTGTGATAAATCCTGGCGAGTTAAACTCATCAATTCTAGAATATTCATCCATCATCCAAGCCATAATTTGCGAGTTTGTAAAGACATCAGGTGCTGGAACATCTTTTGTTGGCCCAACAATTTGACTGATGGCACGTACATATCCTCGGCTCAGTGTTTCAAGCTCTCTGAATGACATTTCTCTTGGATCACAGATAATACCGCCTTTTCCTCCGCCATAAGGAAGATCCACAATACCACATTTTAAACTCATCCAAATTGAAAGCGCCTTCACTTCTTTTTCAGTTACGTTCGGATGGAATCGAATTCCGCCTTTAGTTGGTCCAACAGCATCATTATGCTGTGCGCGATAACCAGTAAACACTTTCACCGTTCCATCGTCCATACGTACTGGAATTTTAACCGTTAATAGACGAATTGGTTCCTTTAACAGTTCATACACTTCTTGAGGATAACCCAATTTGTCAAGCGCTTTATGAATGACGGTTTGAGTTGACTTTAAAACATCTAGCTTATCTTCTGCGTTATGAGCGGCGTTTTGATCGGCTGCCATTAGAATAAACCCCCTAGAAATCTTTCATGATCTACTGCTCCCTTTCAAGCATTAGTATACACCTTCGTACTGGTAAAGCAAAGGTAAAAAACGTTTTTTATCAAAATAAAAAAGTCGCGTTTATCCATATAAAAAAATACTGTTGTTTTATCACAACAGCATTCATGAAATCAGGGAAAAATGGTTAAAAATAGCATTGAATCGTTTTCACTGCTTCGTCTTTTATAATGATTTTTCCATATTCGTTTAATCGGTGAATGGTAATGGTTGTCGGAGAACCATACTCCGCCAAGATCGAAATCACTGTATCAGGCGATAAATCTTCGACATCATCTAAGCTGAGAAAATATTGATTTTCATAATGGTAAACTGTACCCCCTAAAAGTCCAATACGACTTAAACTATGGGACAGTTGTATCACATCTTCAAACGAGGCAAATTGATAAAGCACATGTTTACTCTCGTCGAGCTTGACCTGCATCTCAATGTAATCTTCATCAAACTCATCATCATCGTCTTGCTGACTCTTTGTGACAATGACGACCATCCCCTGCGCCTGAAGAGAAAATACTTCAACAGCAATCGGTCCATTTGCTTCAAAACCGAGCTCCTGATTCGCTTCGTTCATCATGTCTTTAAATAGCTGATGAACTTTGAACGAATCTTTCCAAAGGTCTTCTTTCGTAAGACCTCGGTCTGTCAGATCATCTAGTGTGAGAAAAATTTTGATTTTATTATAATTCAGACGCTCTAGTCGCATAACGTTCCCTCCTGCCTCTTCTAACACACATCATACTGTAGTATATGAGATGATGAGTCATAGGTTCTTAATTTTGTATTCAGTTTACACTGTGTCATGACGGAAGACAAGCAGGAAGAGATGCTGAGAGACACTTTTATGGAAAATATTGAGGGAGAACGGTTTTAATGAGTTTTTAGGGGCATTAAATAGATCAAATGTGTTTCTGGTTCTGCTCCAAGACGCATTGGAATCTTCGTTGTTCCATACCCATTGCTAATGAGATAGTAAGCACCTTTGATAAGACCTGTTCCCCCTTTTTCATAAGGACCAAATTTCCCAATGCGGATTTGTCCGCCATGGGTATGACCACTAAGCACGAGATCAATGCCTTCTTCCTCACTCATTATGTGGTGAACATCTGGATTGTGTGATAAAAGAATATTCACTTCTTCTTTGATAAATTCAGGTCGAATGGCTTCATAATCTGCCTTTTCAAGCCTAATATCATCGATCCCACCAATTTTTATTGGCTGTCCTTCAAAATGCCATACTGTTGTTTCATTTTGCAAAGCCCGTACATCATAAGCATGGAGCAAATCTTTTAGTTTTTGCTGGTGCAATTCATGGTCATTATTTCCCCATACAAAGAAAACAGGAGCAATGGCTGTTAAACGTTTTAAGTTTTCTTCAATTCTTGCATAAGGAACACCTTTTTCCGCTAAATCTCCACCGATCATAATCACATCAGGCTTTTCCTGTTTCACTTGAGCTAATAACGTGTCACTAATGAGGCGGCGGTGTGTATCAGATATAAAGAATATCACCGCAGGTCTGTGAGATTGAAGTGCATCTATTGTAAAGTAATGCTTTTTGATATTATTTTGTTTTGCCGTTTTGACCATTTTTGCCGTTACACACACACCTGTTGTAACAGCCGTAATGGCTGCTAAGATTCCAATCGCATTTTTCATGAAGTATATCTCCCTTACATCTCTTTTTGATAAGACGGTTGAAAGAAAAAAGACGTTTCATCTATTAAACGTCTTTTGCACATTTATTTACTTTCATAATAGAGATTGATGTCATACTGCTCTTGCATATAGCGAAAGACAGCCTCTCGTTCTTTCCACTGAGTGGATTGCGGCCATAAATCAGTGCTTTTTTGTATAATCTCACATCTGAGCTTATGATATTCATCCTCGGCTTTTTCTTCTTTTTTCTTATAATAATAAGAGGCGTAAAAAGCAAACACTTCTGCCATGATCCAAAATAGAAACACTTCATGACCGAGAAGTGTTGTGATCATTCCTTCTGGATGCAACGATCCTCCCTGATTGGCGGTGACCACAAAATAAATAAGAAGTATCGCAAGTGAAAGAAGGGCTGTCCATTGCCACCTTTTGCACTGTTTTTCAAACGTTTGATATTTGTGTTTTCTTTTGATTAACGTTTCGATCATTTTTTGTGTAGGCTGATCCATATAGCGGCTAATTGCGTGTAATGTCATCACATACACCCTGTCCTTTTTCTACATATGTATGTCATGCTCCTACAAAACATGTCACGCAATTAGTTGTCTAATGGGATATTCAATACTTGTCCACTGTACACACTGTTTCCTTTTAATTGGTTATACGCTCTGATCTTTTCTTCACCTGAACGGTCTTGATAATATTTCATGGAAATGCGATAAAGCGTTTCCTCTGGGCCAACAGTGTGCTGCACTACACGAACTGGCTTTTTCTCCTTCTTTTGTTTCTTTTCTGCTTCTTGTTGTTTTTTCTGCTCCTGCTGCTTTTGCATCGCTAAACGCTGTTCTTCACGTTTCTTAGCGGCTGCTTCTCTCTCACGTTTTTCCTTTTCTTTGGCCGCTTGTTCCTTTTTCTTTTGTTCCGCTTTTTCTTTTGCCTGCTGCTTTTTTAATTCTTCTTCCTGCTTTTTCTTCTCTTCATCTGACGTAGCAGGATGAGCAGCGTTTGCATCACGATCTGTTTCGTCAACCGCTGACTGGACTGGATCTGTGTCAGCGCTTGACGTGTGATCGATGTATACACCTTGGTTGTTATTTTGTTTTATTTCATTTGATGTATAGTACACCAATAGGAAGAAGACACCAATGACAATGACAGGAAAAATAATAGCTAATGTTGTAAACAGCGGATTACGTACCTTCTTTGTACGCTGCTTTTTATATTCATGAAAATCTTCTCGCGTAGGAAAGTGAGAGTCATCTGAAGGCTTCATTTCTTCTTCAATATGTCCCTCTACATCGTCATGGTTATTTGTCTGTTGCCTTTTTCTCTTCATTCTCGACATTTCTTCCATGGTCATCCCTCCCCCTGTATTTCAAACGAATTTGACATGCAAAGACTAAGTCAATGACAAAATGAGTCATGATTGGTACAAATAAATTTCCAGTCCACTCGTATAAAAGTCCTAAAAAAATACTAATAGAAACCACAAGGATAAACAAGAGTATTTTTGATAAATAACGAAAGTGAAGGAGTGCAAACACAATACTGGCAATCTCCAGACCAAATTGTTGCTGAAGAATACCGCGAAATAAAATTTCTTCTGAAAAAGCAATGAGCAGTGCTAACACCACAATATGCGGTATGCTGCGATTTCTGAACATTTTCTCGTTTAAGCCACCATCATCATACATATGCGCGGGAAATACCTTCATCACCACCGCATCTACAATGATGACAAGTAAAGCACCGCCAATTCCATATGTGAGAATCCGTACATCGCGAATGTCCCAAAGCGCAGTAAAATCAGTCAATTGATCGAATACGAAAATCCCTAATAATAAGGACACAATGCACATGAGCAACTGTGTAAAATAAAGTTGCTCCACAATTTGCCTGTCCGTTAATTTTTGAATGATTTGACGATGTTGTTTAATCAATCCTGTGCCTCTTTTGAGAGATGAAAGACACGATCGAGCACTGTTTTCCAGTGTTTCATTTCATTCAACTCCAATGGTTGGTCTTTTTTTTCAAAACCTGATAGGTCAAGGCCACAAATAGAGCAACAATTTTCCGATAGCCCGCTCGCCGCCTCGTCAAGCTGTTCAGAAAAATATGAGAGCAAAGATTGTCTAAAACATTGACGGGCGATCAATCGCTCTTTAAATTGCCACACTTTTCTTAGTTTTTCTGTTTGTCTATCTTTCAGTTTTTGCTTCAAATGCTCCATCATAATATCGGGTTGTTCATCTTGGTACTTCATATAGTAATGTGTTAGCATTCTCGCACGCGTTTCTTGAAGGCCCGCTTCCATTAGGCGTTCTCGCCATTTTTTTTCGTCGGATGTAGGTGTTTGTTTTAATTGGTCTAGGAAAAAGGAGATTTCTGGATCGGCGAAACCTTCTGCTTGAATTAAATGACTTTGAATCTCCGCATCTTCCTCTGTATACAAAAGAACACTCACGCTAGATTCGCCATCCCTTCCCGCTCTCCCAATCTCCTGCATAAACGCTTCAATGGATTGAGGCGGGCTCATATGAACCACAAAGCGTATATCTGCCTTGTCAATTCCCATGCCAAAAGCACTGGTACAACAAATCAGATCGATTTGTCCTTTGATAAATTGTTGCTGGATCAGGATGCGATCTCCTGGTTCCATCCCGCCATGATAGAACGCAACCCTTTCACGTGTTTTTTGCTTCACGAGCAAAGCGATGTCTTCTGTCATTTGCCGAGTCGGACAATAAATCAGGCCGGGACCTTGAAGGTGATCGACTAGCTGAATGGCACGTTTTTCTTTTGCTTCTTTTGTTTCATGTACTTCTTTCACAAGTGCAATGTTAGGCCGATTCACTGAATGAATATGAAAATCGGGATGCTGTAAATGCAACGTATTGACAGTATCCGTTAGGGTTTGCTTCGTCGCAGTCGCTGTTAATGCCAATGCCACAGGATGCCCTAACTCCTCTCTCCACTTCCCTAACTTGGAGTATTCTGGACGAAAATCGTGCCCCCATTCAGAAATACAATGGGCTTCATCCACTACAAAAAGACCGATATGCATCGACTTTAATTTTTCTAAAAGGATGTCTGACAGGAGTGCCTCTGGGGCAACAAACAAAAATTTATATGATGACAGATGGCGAATGATTTGCTGTCTTTCTCCAAAAGATAAGGTACTATTTAGCGCGGCAACACGCTTTTCTCCCCTCATTTTCATTCGTTCCACCTGGTCTTCCATTAATGATAATAGTGGTGAAATAATGAGAACCAATCCTTCCATCATATAGCCTGGAAGTTGGTAGCAAAGTGACTTTCCCCCGCCAGTAGGCAGCATAGCGACTGTGTCTTTTTGCTGAAGGACACTTTGGATAATCTCCTCTTGCCCTTCTTTGAATTTCTCATAGCCAAAGTATTGTTTGAGTGTTTGATGAAGCTTATCCATTCGTTTTCACCATCCTTGTCAGCGCCAGTCGTATTTGAAAATAACTGAATGGCTGATCAAGCTTTTCTTTAATCAGCCTCATTTTGTTCGTCTGAAGCTGATTTGCGACATCTTGGATGGCCTTTTGTTCATCTAAGTTGACATAAGGTTCTATTGAAAAGCTCGGCTCATGAAGAGACAGTTCCACAATGTGGTCCTCAATCGTCGCTGTTTTCAACGAACGAATTTGTGCAATTTGCACAATGCTAAAACCTTTTTTTACAAGCTCAAGCGTTTTATGTGTGGAGTTCGTTAAAACACGTTTACTTTCAAGGTCGGCTAACATCTCTTTTATAATCGGTGCCTCACCTTTTTGGGCAGATTGAATAAAATAATGCAGCACATTCCAAAAAAGCAAGTAAACATACCACACATCTTCTTTTATCCATTCAGCCATTTGCTGGTATGTAAACCCAATTCGTTCATTTGATGTCAATGAATAGACAAATATTAGCGCTTCTTCATCGCTCAAGTATGCAAGCAGCCTTTCAAGTTCTTGATGCAAATCGTCCATTAACTGTTTTTTATGATGCTGTTTGAAAAAAGATTTTGTCCAGTTTTGAACCGAAATATCTCTTTGAATTGGCACATATCGATGATCGCCTGCCGCATAATGTGAGAGCACTTGAACGAGCAAGGACAACCTGAGCCATAGCAACTTGGCTTGATCATGAAACTGTGCACCATGAAAATAACGTGGCATCGGTTTTTTAGAAACATGGTCCATGAACAGACTTGTTCCTACTTTTGTGACGCGATACGTGTCGTCTAATTTTCGGATGTATTGCTGATCCTCAAGCTTCCGCATCGTACGATGAAGCTGATCTCGAGTCAATTGAGGTACAGAGCCGAAATATCTGGAAAGTTGAAATAAGCTAGCATCCTGAATGGTTTGTGATGATTTTTTCCCTTTAAAAAGATGGTAGACAGCACTGATGGAGCGTTCTCCGTTCAATTTATGTAAGCTATCCATTAACATGACATCCAAGTAATGAATCGTCATTCACCAAAGCACCTGTCTTCCTGACAAAATTCGAATGTTTTCTCCCTTTATTTTAACAGATTTCAAAGAAGAAGAAATGTTTAAACTCATTTTATGAGGGAAAGTTATGAACAAACCCTTATGTGATAAGCATTCTCAATCACTTTACAGTTGAAATGTGAATTTAAAATCATTACAATAAGGTTTGAGGAAATTGGTTTTTTATCGGTGAAACTAAAAATAGGTTAAACCATTTGTTCCATCGAACAATCTGGGAGGTATTTTTTTAACATGGCAAAATATACAATTGTAGACAAAGACACATGTATTGCTTGCGGCGCATGCGGTGCAGCTGCTCCAGACATTTATGATTATGATGATGAAGGCATTGCATTTGTTACGCTTGATGACAACCAAGGGACTGTAGAAGTTCCAGAAGTACTTGAAGAAGATATGCTTGATGCATTTGAAGGATGCCCAACTGACTCCATTAAAGTTGCGGACGAATCTTTCGATGGTGACCCACTTAAGCATGAATAGGACAAAAGCCCCTTTCAAAGGGGCTTTTTTTATATTAACTATTTTGTAATCGTCGTTTATTTTCAAACCATGGACGCATTTTCACAAAAATGAAGCTAAATACGATGGTAATAATGATTCCTTTAATAAAGTTAAATGGTAGGATCGCTGCTGTAATGGTCGTTTTTAGCGCTTGATCTGAAAGTTCAGGTGCATTTAAAAACCATGTATAAGCAGGAAGGAACAAGAAATAATTTAAAATACTCATCATGACTGTCATGAGCAATGTTCCCATGATCATAGACCATGCCATCCCTTTTGCTGACTTAATTTTTTTGAACATAAAGGCAACCGGTAGGATAAATAGTGTACCTGCAATAAAATTTGCGACTTGCCCTACAGGAACGCCCGACATACTGCCTTGCATGAGGTAGTGCAATACATTTTTTAATGCTTCAACTGCAATACCTGCTCCCGGTCCATATAGTAAAATCGCAATAATCGCCGGAATATCGCTAAAATCAATTTTTAAATACGCTGGAAGTCCTGGAAAAGGGAAATCCAATAAAATCAACACAAATGAAATACTACTTAGCATACTTGTGACAACTAAACGCTTTACTCTACTTTGATTCAAATTTCTCTCTCCTTTTCGATCAAATCTTTCGAAAAGAGGATTGTTCAATTTTCCGCCATAAAAAAAACCGCTCATATACAGACATAGGAGCGGGAAATTTAGGCTAGTCAAATAAACGTGTCAACAACCTTGTTTTCAACGTTTATGAACCTCCATCTTCTCCCATCCAGACTATACTGTCGGCTTCGGAATCACACCGAATCCTGCCAAAAAGGCTCGCGGGCTTAGAGACTATGCTCATCACCGCCGGTAGGGAATTGCACCCTGCCCCGAAGATTGATCATTATTCAATTCGACATCATTATATCTAATATATGTGCATTTGTACAGATAAAAACCTGAGCGAATTCCTCCGTTTTAAAAAATCGTAAAAAACGTAAAATTCATAATGACAAAACCGTAAAAATTGGGTATCTTTTGTTTAAAGGTGTTCATTCTTCATCAGGACATCAAGAAATGTTCGTGTTTCCTTTTTCACTTTACTGCTTTAATTTGATTGACACAATGAATTAGAATATGGTAAATTATCAGATATTTATGACGTTTATTTAGGGGGAAATCTTACGATGTTTCGAGTATTAGTCTCAGATAAAATGAGCAACGAGGGTCTGTTACCACTGTTAGAATCTGATTTTATTGAAATTGTCCAAAAAAATGTCACTGAAGCTGAAGATGAGCTACACACGTTTGATGCGTTACTTGTCAGAAGTGCAACAAAGGTCACAAAAGAACTATATGAAAAAATGACTTCATTAAAGATTGTTGGTCGTGCCGGTGTCGGGGTAGATAATATTGATATTGATGAAGCAACAAAACATGGCGTTATTGTCATCAACGCACCAAATGGTAACACAATTTCAACAGCTGAGCATACGTTTGCCATGATCTCATCGCTCATGCGTCATATTCCACAAGCCAATATTTCTGTGAAGTCAAAAGAATGGAACAGAGGCGCATTTGTCGGAGCTGAGCTTTACGGAAAATCACTCGGAATTGTTGGACTAGGCAGAATCGGTAGTGAGATTGCCCAACGCGCAAGAGCTTTTGGCATGACGGTGAACGTATTTGATCCGTTTCTCACAAAAGAGCGTGCTGAAAAAATCGGTGTGAATGCAAAATCACTTGATGAAGTACTTGAAGTATCAGATATTATTACGGTACATACACCATTAACAAAAGAAACGAGAGGCCTTCTAAATAAAGAAACGATTGCAAAGACGAAAAAAGGCGTCCGCCTTATTAACTGTGCCCGCGGTGGCATTATTGACGAGCATGCACTTTATGAAGCACTAGAAAGTGGTCATGTCGCAGGAGCGGCACTTGACGTATTTGAGGTCGAGCCACCTACAGATAACCCGCTTGTGGATCATCCGCTCGTCATTGCCACTCCGCATCTTGGTGCATCAACAAAAGAAGCGCAATTAAATGTGGCTGCACAGGTATCTGAAGAAGTACTACAATTTGCAAAAGGGCTTCCTGTCATGTCATCTATTAATCTACCAGCGATGACAAAAGACGAATTTAAAAAGATCCAGCCTTATCACCAATTTGCCGGAAAACTCGGACGTCTAGTTTCACAATCAATGAGAGAACCTGTCAAGGAAGTAGGAATCTCATATGAAGGCTCCATTTCAAAACTCGAAACATCATTTATTACAAAAAGTCTATTATCTGGCTTCTTAAAAGAACGTGTTGACTCTACTGTGAATGAAGTAAATGCTGGTATGGTAGCAAAAGAACGCGGAATTAGTTTCAGTGAGAAAATTTCTTCTAGCGAATCCGGTTACGAGAACAGCATTGCGATCGAAGTCAAAGGCGATCTTTCAACCTTTACGCTAAAAGCGACGTATATTCCGCATTTAGGAGAGCGTGTCGTCTCTATTAATGGATTTAATATTGATTTTTATCCTGATGGACATCTTGTCTATATTCAGCATACAGATGCACCTGGCGTGATCGGTCAGGTTGGAAAAATTCTTGGAGACCATGATGTGAATATTGCTACAATGCAAGTGGGACGTAAAGAAAAAGGCGGCGAAGCCATCATGATGCTTTCTTTCGATAAGCATCTTGAGGATGAAATTGTTCAAAAGTTAACTGAAGTTCGTGACATTCTTTCTGTCCGTTTAATTGATTTATAAAATCTGTGTAGACCTCATGCAAAGCATGAGGTCTATTTTGTTGAAACCATTAAACGATCGCCCGTTCGAATGAGATGAGTTGTAAGCTCATTCACTTTCTTTAATTGCTCGACAGTCATACGATGTGCTTTTGCAATTGACCAAAGTGTATCCCCTTGTTTGATCACATATGTATGTTGTTCGTGTTGTCCATTTACATGTAGTGCTGGCTCATTGAAACGATCTAGCGCGATAATGGTCAGTGGATCTACGGCATCTTCTTTTTCAATCGACCAATGGCCTCGATGCACTTCAAAGTGCAAGTGAGTCCCTCTAGAAGCGCCTGTATTACCAATGATGCCTATTGGTTGTCCAGCGTCTACATGATCACCAGTGGACACAAAGCGTTGTTTTAAATGGGCATAGACCGTTTCGTACCCATTAGGATGCTGAATAAACACCACTTCTCCATATGTATCTGATACATATGACCGACTAACCATCCCTTCACTCGCAGCAAAAATAGATTCTCCTTCAGGCGCAGCAATGTCCAATCCCTTATGTGAGCCTCCTCTTGTACCAAACAAATCGGTGACTTCCCCTTTGACCGGCTCTATCCATTCGATTTTCTGTGCATGTGTCATTGGTGACAAGGAGAAAAGCAAAAAACAAGTGGCACTGATGAAACCAAACCTTTTCATTCGTGATTCCCCTTTTTGAGATTCTATTGATGACAGCTTAGTATACAGCAAGTACCCGCTTTTCTATACATCAAAAAAAGACGCCAAACTCTCGCGTCTTTACTGTTTATTGATGACCACTGGGTTTGGCAAAGCCGGTACCTCTAGTGAATTTTTTAATTCGTAAGGGCCTACTTGATCTATCCCAGCATTTTGAATCAAAACATCTGTATAACCAAAATCTTTCGCTGTGAGCAGCAGACCTTCAATCAGTTGAACATGATCAGTCGAGTCAGTTAATGGCGTGGCTGTCCCAAACGTGATGGTCACTTGCTTACCATTTGAAGTGACGTCTTCTATTCTTTCTTGATGAATCAATGGGTCAAGTCCTGTTTCACTCACTTGTTTCATTGCTTCAACTGCATCCTCATAGGTAGCATATTGTTTTTTTGAGGGCACTAAAAATGTCCCACTGTTGTTCTCTAGAGCGTAGTAGGCATGCTTTGTTTGCTTTGCGATTGGAATCGTTCCAACACTTCCTTGCGACCCTAATTGAAGCTTCGCACCATTGATTGATTTGACTTCAACTTTCTCATATTGACTCCATTTTAATGTTTCCTTGATCATATCTTTGAAGCGGTTAGCTTCTTTTAAGGTATCAATCGATAGATCACTCTTTAGTTGAATGACAAGTGTTTCTCCTTTTTCAGTCACATCCACCATCTCAATATAGGATTGAAGAGGTTTTGTCATGTCAGGTAACTGCAACTGTTCGTATGTGCGGAGAAGCGCCTGTACTTGAGTGTCTTGATTGTCTTTTTCAATACTAATGGGGACAACGTGAGATGTCGATTCATCTATGTAAGCAATCGTCATGAATTTTTGTTGATCAGCCGAAGAAACAACATGGAAAGATTCATCGGTTGTCTTTTTTACAGCCTCTACTGTTGCATTGACCTGAGCTTGATCAGCCCTTAACTCTATTTTTTTCGTATCATACGCAGCACGCTGAAATAATTGAGGAGAAATGATAAACGCCATAAATAACACAACAACGGTAGCAACCGCCGGGCCGATCCATTTCACCTGTTTCTTTTTCTTTGTGCTCGCTAGTAACATTTGCTGGTAGACCTGCTTAGATGAACGGTTGTCCTCCACCTTTGGAAGCTGACTTAGTAACACCTTGAGTCGTTCTTCGCTCCAATCGGACCTGTTCGTTTTCATTCACTCGCTCCTCCTTCAAAAGCTCCATCTGTTTTCGGAGCACTTTCAGGCCTCGGTGCTGAGTTGTTTTGACTTTGCTTTCCGAGAACTTTAGCGCCTTTGCCGTCTCCATGATTGAGTAGCCCTGGATAAATCTTAAAATGATGACAGCTCTTTGATCAATCGTACAATGATCGAGAGCAGCATAGATTTCCTGCACATTTTCACCTTGTACTGCCAGATCCTCTGGAAGTACAGCTGGATCTCTTACGTCCTGTTTATCCCAATCAAATGTGCCAAGCACCCGCTGCCTAATCGTTTGCTGTTTGCGAAACCAGTCAATTGCCACGTGCCTTGCAATCGAAAACAACCAAGTTTTCTGGCTGCTTCTTCCTTCAAAAGTTTTATATGAGTGAAGTACCCGAATGTAAACCTCCTGAACGAGATCCTCTGCCTGATTTTTATCTTTTACCATATAAAATAAAAACTGGTACAAATCTTGGTGGTACGAATCATATATTTTTTGAAAGGTTTCATGCATAGGAAACCCCTCCGTTCACTTATTTTTGTCGAGTGACTCTTACAAAACGTTACATTACAACTTTATGACAAATATATTACAAGATCGACAAGTTGGAAAGGGTTTTTAGTTTAACTTCTCCTTAAAAATAGAAAAACACTTCTTTTTCTTTCGAAAAGAAGTGTTTCTCATGTAACAAGATTGTTCGTCATGATTAGACGCGTTCCTGCTTTTTTCTTGGAATGTAAAAAGTAAAATGTGTACCGGTTCCCGTCTTACTATGCGCGTGAATTGATCCTTGATGCGCTTCTATGATGTTTTTCACAATCGCAAGACCAAGCCCAGTACCAGAACGTCCTCTCGTCCTCGCTTTGTCCGCTTTATAAAAACGCTCAAAAATAAATGGCAGATCTTCTTCAGGGATACCACTTCCAGAATCCTTCACATCCATCTTAAGACCGTTTTCGATGGATTGAACCGAAAAGTGAACGTCCCCGCCTGAAGGTGTATGTCTAATGGCATTATCAATAAGGTTGGTAAACACCTGCTCCATTTTATCTGGATCGAACACAAAGTATGGTTCTTCTACCTCGATGTGATACGTCAGGTTGATTTGTTTTTCTTTCGCAATCCCAAGAAACTTGCGGTAGATTTTTTCAATCAGCTCTTCTGTATCTGTCGATTCAAGATTCAGCGTAATATGTCCCGCTTCCATCCTCGCTAAATCCAGTAGATCATTGACAAGTCGTCCCATTCGCAACGATTCGTCATAGATAATTTGGGCAATCTCTTTCTTTTCCTCTTCTGATCCGGCAATGTCATCAACGATCGCCTCACTATATCCTTGAAGCATCGCAATAGGTGTACGGAGTTCATGGCTCACATTGGCAATAAAGTCTTTTCTCAGTTTATCAAGTCTGCGTTCTTCCGTCATATCACGAAGAACCGCAACTGCGCCCCTGACATCTTGCTGATTATATAGCGGAGACATGAGAAGTACCCAAGTCCGCCCTTGTAAGGTGACTTCAATCATTTGTTCCTTTTCCGTACTCACTGCTGTGTGAAAGAGTTTCCTTGCATCTGGCGGCAGTTCATCTCCATCTTTGATCTTCATATTTTGCTCATAATACCATGCCTGCAAGAATCGTTCCGCCGGAGGGTTCGTCATGAGAATGGTTCCATCAATATTAATGGTGATGACACCGTCTGCCATACTACTTAGAATGTTGGATAAATGCTCTTTTTCTTGATTCAGTGCTGTAATATGAAAAGTCAGCTGCTTGCCCATTTGATTAAAGGCAATCGCCAATTCCCCGATTTCATCCTGCGTTAAAATAGGAATCTTCGTATCGAATTTCCCCTTCGCGAGATCCTGTGCCCCCTCTTTCATCTTTCGCAGAGGATACGTCACTCGTGTCGATAAGAAAAAAGCAAAGACTGTTGTCAGGACAATCGCGATTCCGGCCGCAAGGAAAATGTAGCGAGTTGTATGCTTCGTTGTCTGCTCTACAGCAAGTAGTGACTGCGAAAGAAAGACCATGCCTTTCTTTCCGTTCGCTTCATAAGGAACACCGACAACGATTCGTTCATCACCTTTATTATCTGTTTGCGGTTTGGCACGTTTACTAACTTTTTCTCGCTGTTTCAGCGCTTGATGAAGGTCTTCGTCCGCTTCAATTTGTTCCTTCGTGATGGAAGAGAGCTTACCGCCTTTTTGAGACGTATACCATTCTGATCCGTCTTCATCAATGATCGCAATACTCGTCAATTGATCGGCAAGCTCTGATGTAATCGATCTCGCAAGTGATGGATCTTCATGACCTTCTAAAATAACCGCCACTTTGTTTGCCATCAAGGTTAAGTCAGACGTAGCTTCCTCTACATGATAATTCTCGATAAATTCTAAAAGAAGCACGGTTAAAATAGACAAAACAATGAGGACGAGGAAAAGAATGGTTAACCATAGTTTTCCTACGACACTTTTCCAAAGTTTCATTAAGTGCCGACCTCAAATTTGTAACCGACACCCCATACTGTCACGATTTTTTTCGCAGCTTCTGGTGACACTTTGTTCAATTTTTCCCTCAGTCTTTTCACATGAGTATCTACCGTTCTGAGATCGCCAAAGAATTCGTATTGCCAAACTTCTTTTAATAGCTTCTCTCTGTCGTATACTTTATCAGGCGTTTTGGCTAAGAAGTATAAAAGCTCATATTCTTTAGGCGTCAAACTGACTTCCTTACCATCAGCGGTGACTCTATGTGCATCGTGATCAATGGATAGATGAGAAAACACAAGGACATCCTTTGTCGTTGTACCCGTATTCAGATAAGACGTTTGAGACGACCTTCTGAGTAACGCCTTCACACGCAAGACAACCTCACGAGGACTAAAAGGTTTCACGATGTAATCATCGGTACCTGCCTCGAATCCTTGTACACGGTTCGCTTCTTCGCCTTTTGCCGTCAGCATAATGATAGGCGTTGCCTTTTTATCACGAATTTGTTTACACACTTCAATTCCGTCTGTGCCAGGCATCATTAAATCCAGCAAAATGAGGTCGTAATCCGTTTGAAGCCCTTTTTGAATTGCCTCATCGCCATTTTCTGCTTCATCGATTTCATAGTTTTCACGCTCTAAATACATTTTTAAAAGACGGCGAATTCTTGCCTCATCATCTACGACTAAAATTTTCGTTTGAATTGTGTGTTCCATTTGACAATCCTCCTGCTTTCTCCGTTGTTACATTCATTTTAACAAAAAGCCGAATAGAATCATAAAGTTTGGCCTTTCTCGTTGATTAAGCGTAGGAATGAAGCCCCGCAATCACAAGATTGACAAAAATGAGATTAAATATAATAATGGCAAACCCAATCACTGCCAGCCATGCAGATTTTTCACCATGCCATCCTCGGGATAATCGTAGGTGAAGATAGGCAGCGTAAAAGAGAAATGTAATGAGTGCCCATACTTCCTTCGGATCCCAGCCCCAAAATCTCGTCCATGCTTTTTGTGCCCAGATCATGGCGAAGATCAGTCCACCTAGTGCAAATACAGGGAATCCAATTGAAACCGCCCTGTACCCAATTTCATCCACTAAATCAAGATTGACCTGTTTGACAAATGGCTGTAGGAGAGCACTTAGTCTTTTTCGTATCATTAATCTGATGACCCCATATAACACAAGTCCGACTCCAAATGACCATAGAACAGTATTGACTTTTCTGCCAGAAAAAACAGGCGGTAAATCAACGAAAGGTTCTAGGCGATCGGCTGTGACGAGCTCCCCTTTATGAGGACCGACAAGGGCAGGCAGTTCGTAAACCATGACGCTTTCTTTTTCATTTTTATCTACCCAATTAAACTTCGCTTCATAACCAGAGATTCTGAAGGTAGAAGTGACCGCAATAAATGCAATGGTGACAACAATCATAAACATCACGAGCTCTAAACTGAACGTCTTTTTCCCCGGCTTTGTTTGATCAACATGCTTTAATAGAAAAATGACGCCTGCAACAAAACTAATGGCTAAAATGGCCTGACCAAGCGCTGCTGTGATCACATGAATATAGAGCCAGTTGCTTTGTAAAGAAGGAATGAGCGGTGAAATATCGGATGGAAACATGCTTGCATATGCAATAATCAATAGCGCTATCGGTAACGTGAATAAACCGAGTACTGACACTTGATAAACAAAATATAAAATAATAAATGCAAGCACAAGCATCATTCCAAAGGCAGTGGTGAATTCAAATAAATTACTCACTGGTGCATGACCTGATGCGATCCATCTTGATATGAAATATCCAAGCTGACTCAAGAAACCAACAATGGTGAGTACAATTCCAATACGTGCCGCCTTATTATGACGTGGGCCACTCTCTGTCTTTTTCCCTTTAATTGCCCCTCCAAAAAAAGGCACTGCCGCTAAATATAATAGAAAAGCTGCAAATAACAAATTTTCACTAACTGCCGCCATCTAACCCCTCCCCCTTACTTTTACTGACACTGATCGTATCAGGCAGTTCTTTTTGATCTAGTGGTTGTTTAATGCCACTGTCTTTCAATATCACGTTTAGATCAGACTTTAACCCGAACCAGTTCTTGTTTGTATGTCCTGCAACAAACACTTTGTCATCTTTGATCGACACCCAAATTCTTCTATGCTGCCAGTACATCCCCTGTACGACCCCAATCATAAAAATGATTCCACCAATGATTAAAATCCCTAGTGTTAAATCCTTTCTAACAGTCAATCCAGTGACATTTTTGGTTTCAACGCGTTCAAATTTCATCTTATAGAGGTTGTTATCAGACCCCTCAACTGTCTCTTGAATGGCGACAAAGCTTTTTTCACCCTTTGGTTTTTCAGGGGAAATCATCTCAAATACGAAAGCAGGATTATTCGGATTCCTCGTCTTCGTACTCGGTACGCCCTCTTCATCAAAATAAAAATCAGGCAAATAACTGATCACTTTCACTTTGTAACCGCTACCAAGATCATATTCTGATTGAGGCTCCAGCAGATTAATCTCCACTGTTCCGAAAGACTTTTCTGTATCTTTCCGGATCAGCTGAAAGACCATTTGATCGAGTTCATTTTGTTTAAAATCGACTTGATATAATGAAAAATTGTCAAACTGGAGCGGTTCGTTTACTTTAATATCATGTTCTGTTACTTGCTTCAGTTTCGGCTTTTCACCAAAAACGACTTCTCCTTCACGTTTGTATAAAATGGCATCGGTTGTGTAGCTTTTGACCACTTGACCGTCTCCAGCTTTTTCGATGGCATTTTCAAACACTTGTTTTTCATTATCTGATTCATATCGATCAATTGTGAATTGATTATTTTTCAAAAAATATTGGCCGTCTGTGCCTGGAATCGGAGCGGTTTCTCCTTCTCTCACCCAGAGTGTTTCATCCACATACATGCCTGGAACAAAACGGAGCATTGAGCCAATTAGAAAAATAATTAATCCGATGTGATTGACGTATGGTCCCCAACGGGAAAAACGCCCTTTTTCAGCTAAAATATGTCCATCTTCTTCTCTTACTCGATAACGCTTTCGTTTCATTGCGCTTACGATGCCTTCATATGTATGCTCTTCTAATGTTTGCTCTGTCTCGCTGAAAAGACGTTGCCTTCTCATAAACCCTTCTTTTTTCACAACACCTTGATTTTTCAATGCTCGATAAAGTGGAATCACTCGGTCAAGACTACAAATCACAAGAGAAATTCCGATTGATGCCACAAGTGCTAAGAACCACCAAGAATTATATAGATCATGGAATCCAAGAGTGAAATAAAGCTTACCAAACGATCCATATTGCTCTTCGTAGTAGGTTGAAGCAGAGGCACCTGGAGGGATAAATCGCTCTTGCGGAAAAATAGTTCCTAGTGAGGAAGCGAAAAGTGTGATGACAATGAGCCAAACACCGACTTTAACGGAAGAAAAAAAGTTCCATACTTTATCAACAATTGTTTTGTTATATGTTTGCGAGCGTCTCGCACTGCCGTCATATCTCATATCTAACAGTTTAGAAGAGTTCTTCTCTTTTGCCGCTATTGGGTTGCCACACGATTCACATAGAACTGTACCGATTGGATTAATGTGTCCACACTCGCACTTTACTTCTTTCATTCTATAACCCCTTTGGTTTGATCAAATTCATATATTCATAGACATCACGTTCTGTCATGGTTCCCTTTATGACTTTGATGACCTTGCCTTCAGGATTGATTAAAAATGTGGTTGGCAATGGCTTAATATCATATGCCTCTGTGACTTGCCGATCTTTATCCATGGCAACAGGAAAATTCACGCCATAGGAATCCATAAAATTCTTCACAGCAATATTTGATTCTCCAACATTCACTGCGACGATTTCGACACCGCGATCCTTAAATGCATTGTACTGATTTGCCATATAGGGAAATTCTTGTTTACACGGACCACACCAAGTACCCCAAAAATTGAGAAAGACGCCTTTGCCTTTTAAGTCCTTTAATTCAATCTTTTCCCCATCGACCGATTGCAGGACAAAATTAGGTGCAATGGAACCTTCTTTGATCCGATCCTGTTTCGCAAATACTGAGTTATACATCGTATAACCTAATGCCGCAAGCATCACGAGGAGAATGCCCGTCCGTATGAAAAATCGTCTTTTCTTCATTTGAAGTACCCCTTCCCATAGACATTCAGGTAAATTATAGCATTCTCCGCCAGTTGATGCTTCTTCACTTTTTGAAGTTTATGTGAAAATTAGAAAGCACTTTTTCCATGATCTGCAATGGCTCTTAAACGCTTCACTTCATGTGGTGATAATTCTCTGCGTTCTCCTGGTCGCATTCCTTCAATATGAAGAAAGGCATATTGTTCTCTTTTAAGTTTTAATACATCATGACCAATTGCTTCAAACATGCGTCTCACCTGTCTGTTTCTGCCTTCATGAATGGTTAATTGGACAATACACGTTTGCTTTCGCTTATCAATCGAAAGAATTTTGGCACGAGCAGGTGCCGTTTTTTTATGATCTAACAAGATGCCTTTTTCTAGCTTTCTCAATAATTCCTTTGAAGGAATTCCTTTTAACTTTGCTGCATATGTTTTATCAATTTCAAACTTCGGATGCATCAGCTTATGTGCAAATTCACCATCATTTGTAATTAAGATTAAACCGCTCGTATCATAATCTAAACGACCAATTGGATAAAGTCGTTGCGGGACGTCATCAAAGAAATCCGTCACCACTTTACGCCCTTTATCATCTTCTGCTGCGGAAATGACTCCACGTGGTTTATATAACATGAAATAAACCGGTTCTTCTCTTTCTAGCTTTAATCCGTTGACTTCAATTTTATCTGAAGAGCCTACTTTCACACCTAGCTCTGTGACTGTTTGTCCATTAACGGTAACTCGTCCTTCTTTAATTAATTCTTCAGCCTTCCGTCGTGATGCGACACCGGCATGTGCAATTACTTTCTGTAAACGTTCCATTTGTCTTTCACCTCATTCACTATCTTACTTTGTTGGCTTAAAACACACAAGCATTCGTGAAAAAATAAAGGTTCATCTCCTTCAAAAGTTCTTTTCGACTCAGAAAACACAAAAAAAGCACCTCTTTAGGCGCCATAAAATAATAAACTCACGATGATCACAGAAGCAATAACCCCAATCAAGTCTGCTAACAACCCTACTTTCAACGCATCGCCCATTTTTTTAATCCCAACTGCTCCGAAATAGACCGTTAAAATGTAGAGGGTGGTGTCTGTTGACCCTTGCATGACGGCAGCGAGTTGTCCAATAAAAGAATCAGGTCCGTATGTCGCAATGAGATCTGATGTCATCCCAAGTGCAGCCGTTCCTGAAATAGGCCGGATAAAGGCAAGCGGGACAACTTCTGGCGGAAACCCAATCGCAGTAAACACTGGTTTTAACAATCCCATCACAAAGTCAAGCGCACCTGAAGCGCGAAAAACGGTGATGGCCACGAGCATCCCAACTAAATATGGAATGATGGAAAAGGCAATTTGAATTCCCTCTTTCCCGCCTTCTACAAATGATTCATATGTTGGTACCTTTTTGATTGTTCCTGCAATGAGTATGCCTGCGATGATCAGTGGAATCAAAGCAAGTGACAGCCAGTTCATCATTGCCACAAGATCACCCCCGTTTACTTCTACGATAATGGAAATAGCGATCAATCAGAATCGCACCGATACCTGAAATAAGAGTGGCCAATATCGTTGGTCCCACAATATCTGTTGGGGTATGTGCCCCATATGTCATTCTTATTGCAATGACCGTAGTCGGCACAAGCGTGATGGACGAGGTGTTGACCGCTAAAAACGTAATCATCGAGCGACTCGCCTCATTTTTCCCTCCATTAAGTGTCTTCATCTGCTCCATCGCCTTAATCCCAAGTGGTGTGGCAGCATTCCCGAGACCAAAGAAATTCGCCATAAGATTGGATAAAATATACCCCATCGCCGGATGATCTGGGGGTATATCCGGGAATAGCTTTGAAATAAATGGACGACATATTTTACTAAAGAATCTTAAAAGCCCTGCATCTTCGGCGATTTTCATCAGCCCTAACCAAAAAACAAGGACACTGATAAGACCAATTGAGATTGTCACCGCTTCCTTTGATCCTTTAAACACTGCTTCATTTACTTCTTGCATCGTTCCATTTATCATGGCGTATACAAGACCACATACAGTGAGAAACACCCATATTAGATTGACCATGAAGAGCCGCCTATCGAAGTCTGAAAAACAGATTGAAACATTTCCCGAAAGGTCTTTTGAGGCATGGATTGGCGCTGATTTTCATAAAAAATCGGCACTTGCTCGATGACCCGATCCTCTAACAAAAACGTCATTTGACCGACCACATCCGGAATCACTTCAGCGTTTTTTTTCCACTTCTTCTCAGGTGTAAGCATTTCCGTTTCAATTTTGACTTGTTTTTTCTCTTCCTCATTTAACAAATAGTCCACATCACGCTTGATAAACGCTTTTTTTTCGTAAAAAGTCCCTTTTAAAGAGTCAAGCCTTCCCTTTTCAGCAAGGACATATGTTTTATAATGGGTAAATGCATATTCAAACATTGAGATGTGATCATCCCAATCATCGGGGGCATTGATCGTGACAGCAATTAAATCGGTTCCATTTTTGGCAGCTGTTGAGACTAGTGTACGTTTTGCTAGCTTTGTATACCCCGTTTTCCCTCCAGTCGAATATGAATATAAGCCAGTTAATAGTTTGTTTTTATTTTTCCAATAGCCTTCGATTGTCTTTGCTTTATAGAAAGTGGTGCCGGCAATTTTTTGATATTGCGGATGCTCCATGGCGTATTTTGTTAATATCGCCATGTCATAGGCAGACGAATAATGGTCTTTATGGTCATCTAGCCCATGAGGATTTTGAAAATTTGTATTCTCCATTCCAAGCTCAGACGCCTTTTGATTCATCATAAAAATAAATCCTTCTAAGCTACCGCCAACATGTTCTGCAATGGCAACAGCCGCATCATTTCCAGAACGCAGCATGAGTCCGTATGTCAAATCTTCTAAACTCACCTTTTGTCCTTCTTTTAAGTAAATGGACGAACCTTCCGCTTGCGTTGCACGTTTTGAGACTCTGACAGTGTCTTTCATTTTCCCAGATTCAATCGCTAAGACCGCTGTCATAATCTTTGTGATGCTAGCGATTCTTCTTTTCTCATGCTCGTCCTTCCCAAATAAAACCCTGCCTGAATGCCCATCTATTAATATGGCGCTTCTTGCACTCACCGATAGTGATTGGTTGGCTTGTACCTGTGTGGAAAATGGCAGTAAGAGTGTAAATAGAAGAAGGACTGCTGTTCCAATTTTTAAAAAGGGCATATTCATTCACGTCCTTGTCCGTTTTGTACAAGTGTATGCACGGCATAAAAAGTTATGATGCCTTCACCCATAAAAAAAGCACCTCTCCAATGAGAGGTGCTTCCATTTCATGATTACATCATGTTCATTTGTTGTTGAGAAGTTGTAAATTCCAGCTCTTCTCTCATCGTTAAAAAGTCTTTTTCTAATAAAGAAAACAATCGTTTTATATCAGCCGATACCTCATGGTGGAATACAATGCTATTTTTCCCTGTATAGGCTGACCGACTATCTTCATACCATGTATCCAGTGTCGGAGCAAAAAATTCTTCCACACATTGATGATAAATACGGTAAAGAGTTTGCTGTGCAGCTTCTTGCGGAAAAGTATGCTGTTGCATCATTTTATGACAAACTGCTGCTGCATCCTCGCTATACACCGCGAGCTTCCGTAATGTACTCAATATGTCACAATAATAGGATTCCGCATCGGGATTTAAACGTTTCAAGCTAGATAAGGTCGCTTCGTTTAGATAGTCATTCAGTTCTGTTGAAACCTTCCTTAAAAAAATACCTACTTGATCTACTTGAGCCTTCACATTCACACGTGTCATTTGTATCGTATTTACCTTCCCCTCATGACCTTGTCACCGTTTTATCTTACATAGTAACATTTTATCATACAATTTTCCTTATTATGAACTATTTTACCTCTTCAAATGTTTGATTGAAGTTTTCAAAAAATAAATCGGCCTCTTCTTGCACCCCTTCCGCTTCCACATGTTCGGGTAGCGGTGGCAATTCATCTAGGGCCTTTAAGCCGAATTGCTCTAAAAAGGTAGGTGTCGTGCCGTAAAGAATGGCTCGTCCAGGGCCATCAGCCCGCCCAACTTCGCACAGTAACGCTTTGGCAACTAAGCTATGAAGCACGCGCTCTGATTTGACACCTCTTATCTCCTCTACTTCAGCACGTGTAATCGGCTGTTTATAGGAAACGATCGCCAGTACCTCAAGCGCTGCCTGTGACAAACCTTTTGAAGGTGTCTCGACTAGTTTTTTTAAGTAAACGCTAAACTCTTTTTTTGTGTGCAGCATATATGAATCTGCATATTCGATCAACTCGATGCCTCGTTCTTCTTTTTGATATTCTTCCTTTACAGCAGACATAATGTCAAGCAATGCTTCCTCATCTACTTCAAGAACAGACATGAGCTGTTTTCTTGTTAAGCCTTCATCTCCTGCTGCGAAGAGCAGTGCCTCTATAATGGCTTTCCAATTCACGATATCAAGCGTCATGAATCGTTTCACTCCCTATAATATAAATGTCTTCAAAGTTTCCTTCCTGTTCTAGAATAATTTGATGACTTTTCATCAGTTCAAGAACAGCAAGAAACGTCACGACAAGGTGTTCCTTTTGATCATGTTGAAATAGAGTCATGAAATTGGTCCGCTGTTTCGTTTGTCTTAAATGGCTCATAATCTCATTCATTTTGTCTTCGATCGGGATTTCTTGTCTCGTAATCTTCGATGGTGCTGGTTTCATTATTTTTTTTCGGTTTAAGACCTTTTGGAACGCACCTAACATATCATACACGGTCACATGTAAATTCGTGTCCTTCGGATCTGCTTCTTTGGCAAATTCACTTAAATCACTTGGTGGTTTCGTAAAGGCATTTTGCCGCTTTTCTTCTCGTTCCTTTAGTTCTTCGGCGGCAGTTTTATACTTGCGGTATTCAATCAATTTTTCAATCAGTTCATCACGAGGATCCTCTTCCTCTTCGAACAGCTCTTCATCAAAAAGGTCTTCCTCTTGTTTCGGAAGAAGCATTTTACTTTTAATACTCAGGAGAGTAGCAGCCATCACTAAGTATTCACTCGCTACATCTAGCTCAAGCTCCCTCATCGTATGGACATATAATAAATACTGTTCCGTAATTTTAGCGACGGGAATATCATAAATATCTATTTCCAAACGGTTAATTAAGTGTAAGAGCAAGTCCAATGGACCCTCAAATGAATCTATTTTCACCTGATATTCCAGCATTCTTTTCTCACCATTTCTACTGTCTTCTAAGTACCGTTTCACCGGCTACCCTTTAGTATAAGACACGACAAAGCTCTCGTCCAATATAATTTAGATCACCATCTACTGAACAATTGAAGAAAAACAGGGGATTCGCCCATACCATTAAATACAGTGATACATAGAATACAACTGTAATCAGAACTGATGAAAAAGGAGGCCGTATCATTATGGGAGATGGCTATTACTTCGGCGGAGGATTTGCGCTTATTGTTGTGCTGTTCATCTTGCTTATCATCGTTGGCGCGGCTTGGATTTATTAAAGAAACAGGGCGTCCTTTCTATGTAAGGGGCGCTCTTTCTTCTTTTCTTTTCAGTATGTTAGACTGATGAGTGGAAAAGGAGATGACGACTTTGTATCCTAAATCATATTTGGCTTTTTTACATGAATTTCATACAACAAGGGATTATTTCGAGTGTCATGAAATTCTTGAAGAATATTGGAAAGAAGATCCACCTGGGCAACGTAAGGCGTACTGGGTAGGTTTCATACAGCTTGCTGTCGCACTTTACCATCAAAGACGGGGAAATCATCAAGGAGCGAAACGGCTTATCTCAAATAGCCTTCGCCTATTAGAAACAGACCGGACCATCTTATCGAAGCTAGGTCTCGATGATCAAGCGTTCATCCAGCTCCTTCGAACATTAAAAAAGAAAATGATTGAAGACATGCCCTATGAGAGTGTGATGCTTCCGATCAACGATCAAGCACTCCTATCTCAATGCATCGAAATGGCGCAAAAGGAAGGTCTTACCTTCGGGAAGGAAAGTAATTTAGACCACACATTTTTACTTGAAAAGCATCGACTTCGGGACCGGACCGATGTATTGCTTGAACGTGAAAGACAAATCGAACGTAAAAAAAGCAGAGGCAAATAACCTCTGCTTTTACATGTGTGATATTTAATTTGTTTCACTATGACACTTATGAAAGAAGCCTTGCGTTAATTCATTCGGAATGAGTGTTTTCGTTTTGAATACTTCTTCTACGGCTAAAACCATTTCCTTGCCGATTCCTTGGTCTCGATGGGATGGATTCACACTAATATGCTCGATTTGTACTTGGTCGTCTGTGTGTAACACACCAATGGCACCTACGATATCATCGCCATCTTTCCAAAGGAACAACTGTCGATCTTCATCCATTTCATACGATTTCATCGTTTGCTGAAGGTGTTTGACGTCCTTCTCACCCGGCACAAAGGACAGGAGTCCCATAGCAATTTTCTCAAAAGACCTCTTGTAACGAATTAACATATATACCCCTCAATATTGAAATTGTGCTTTTTTCTAGCAAATATCATGCGCGATTCATTTGCACATGCACATCACACATTATAAACATTTTCATGCAGTTTTTAAACTCTTTTCATGAAATTAACGGAACGTTCGATTTAAGTTGGCCATTTCAATGGCAGCAGCTGCCGATTCACTGCCTTTGTTTCCAGCCTTGGTTCCTGCTCTTTCAATGGCTTGTTCAATTGATTCTGTTGTCAGTATACCAAAGATAATTGGTACCCCTGTTGAGAGCGCGCTTTGGGCAATTCCTTTCGCCGCTTCATTGCAAACATAATCATAATGAGTGGTTGCACCACGAATGACTGTTCCAAGTGTAATGACGGCGTCGTATTTTTTTGTTTCTGCTAGTTTTTTTGCCATATAAGGGATTTCAAATGCACCTGGCACCCACACGACATCGATGTCATCTCCATTTGCACCATGTCTTAGCAATGTATCTTCTGCTCCATCTAATAACTTACTCGTAATAAAATCATTAAATCTAGCGACCACGATCGCGAATTTTAGACCTTCTGCTACTACATGACCTTGTATTGTATTCATATGTTTATCATCCTTTTTTGTGAGTTTATTTTGTTTCAATCGTCGTTGTTTGATTGTTTAAATATGTCTGCAATGCTTCAATCGTCAGCATCTTTAAATCATGTTTTCTTTGAATCTCCTTTAGGTCAGGTACACGTGCCATTGTTCCATCCAAATTCATAATTTCACATATGACACCCGCAGGATATGAACCTGCCAGTTTCGCAAGATCAACGGCTGCTTCAGTATGACCTGGTCTTTCTAGTACCCCGCCTTCTTTCGCGATGAGTGGAAAGACGTGACCCGGTCGAGCAAAATCTTCTGGTTTTGTGTGTTGATTTAACATGGCCAAGATCGTGGTGGATCGCTCAAAAGCACTGATTCCAGTTGTTGTTGATGTATGATCAATGCTCACTGTAAATTCTGTATGGTGTGCATCCGTATTTCGCTCGACCATTGGATGTAGGTTCAGATGCTTGGCAATCGACGCATGAACCGGTGTGCAAATGAGACCTCTTCCATGGACAGCCATGAAATTAATGACGTCCGGCGTTGCATGCTCAGCAAGCGCCACAAAGTCTCCCTCATTTTCTCTATCTTCATCATCAATGACGATAATGATTTCTCCTTGTTTTAGGGCATTTACTGCCTCATCAACTGAATGGTACATACAATCGCCTCCTAAAATCCGTGCTCTCTTAAAAATGATGGGGTCAATCGGGATGGCTCGTTTTCGCCTTGCTCTTTTGTGATAAAGCGATAAATATATTTACCGATCATGTCACATTCGATATTCACGATTTGCCCGATGGACTTAGTCGGGAAAATGGTTCCTTCAAGCGTATGAGGAATGATCGAGACTGTGACGTGTGAATCACGCAAATCGAAAATGGTCAAGCTGACACCATCTATTGCAATTGATCCTTTTTGTGTGAGCATATCTGTAAGGCTCTTGTCCATCTTTAAATCATAGTAAATGGCATTACTTTTCTTTTCTATTCGGGTAATCAAAGCCGTTCCATCGACGTGGCCTGATACAAAATGGCCACCGAATCGTCCATTTGAAGACATGGCTCGTTCAAGATTGACTGAGCTTCCTGATTTTAAGTCAAAAAGTGAAGTGGATGACACCGTCTCTGGCATGACATCTGCAGCGAACTGTTCTTTTGTAAAACTTGTCACTGTGAGACATACCCCATTGATTGCAATACTGTCACCAAGATGAACATCTTCAAGCACACGGCTACATTTGATGACAATTTCCATGGCATCTGACGCTTTCTTCCTTAATGACTGGACTGTGCCTACTTCTTCAATAATTCCCGTAAACATGTGATCCTCCCTTTCTTTCTCATTTGTATTTCTCACTTCATGAAAAGCGATGTTAGGGACATGTGATCGATTGAGCACCTTCGTCGCTTTTTATGGTCCATACAAGGTAGATAAGGGATCACCTACTCATGACTGCATGTTGTCACTGCTTGCTTTAAACATACAGAAAGCCCCGGAAAACATTCCGGGGCTTTGGTTTTTTTGCATTAGAAATAAAGCTATGTTTGGTAAAAATTTTTCATTCATAGCCTTCTTTATCCTTCTCCCATCCAGACTTTCACTGTCGGCTTCAGCTTTTCACTGAATCAACCGTTAATAAATTAACGGGTCACGGGCTGTAAAGCATACGCTTTATTACCGTCGGTCGGGATTTTCACCCTGCCCCGAAGGATAACAATCGATATTTAGCTGTCCTTAGGGGGTATTATAGCGATCATCGTTCACAATTGCAACAATCAAAATTTGTCTCTCGTATCACAAAAAAAGGCCCCTTTTAGGAAAGAAGACCTGTTATTTTACGATTTTCACCACTTTTATAAGACCATCAATTCTTTTTTCATTACTAAAGTATGCTTTAATTCGATCGCCTTTCTTTAAATCGGACACATCATCTTCAAATTTCTTTCCATTAAAAATGATTTTTGTTCCATTTTCGGCTTGACCGTAATATTCTTCTCCATCAATTTTCGTAATGGTATATTCATAGATTGTATAATCTTTATCATTATTTGTTAAACTTTCACCAATAGCAGTTGGTACATCTTCAATTTTCAACCCATTCATGTAAAGATAACCTGTACCTAAACAAAGCAATAAGACTAACAAAATGGCTATTTTCAATTTAATTTTCCCCATATTTAGAACCTCCATGATCATCACTTCGCTATTTGTATGTTTTATTCCTTATCTCGCTGAAATAAAACCAAAAAAGCAGTTTTTCATTAATGGTCACTTATATAACGATTCAGACGGACCATTGGTTTCCGCCTTTTTATCATGACACATGATACGAATGTGCGTTCTTTATTAAGGGGGTTTTCTGCGTTTTTCTTTTTATGACATGACACTTGAATAAAAGATGCTTTTCTCTTAACCTCTTTTTTCAAGTGCAAACAAATCTTCTTCTAAGGCTTGTGCTCGTTGGACGGCTATGTCTCGACTGTCGCGCACCCCTTGATTATAATAGTACATTCCAAGGTGTTGTGTGATAAAAGCCAATACTTCACTTGCCGCAATCTCTCCAATGATTTCTTCTCTTTCGTTTGCAAAAAAACGTTGAATTTCGTCAATCATTTGTCTCTTTTCTTCTGTTGTAAATGATTTCATCTTGCACACCTGCTTTCTTTTTCTTAATTCCCAATCACACGAAAATGACGAATATATGTTCTATTATACCATAATTCATGTCTATTTAGAGAATTGATTCCATAAAAAAACACCGCAATCGCGGTGTTCTCTTTTCATTATGCGTCAACAACTTCGACTTTTTCCATGCCTTGACCTTGTTGCATATCAAGAACAGCTTCAATACCTGATGTCACTTTTCCAAAAACAGTGTGAACACCATTTAGATGAGGTTGTGGGTCATGTACGATAAAGAATTGGCTTCCACCAGTGTCTTTACCAGCATGCGCCATTGACAATGAACCTCTTTCATGTTGATGAGGGTTTCCTTCTGTTTCACATTTAATTGTGTAACCAGGACCTCCCGTACCATTTCCGTTTGGATCGCCACCTTGGCTGACAAAGCCAGGGATTACGCGATGGAATGTTAATCCGTCATAAAAACCTTCATTCGCTAGTTTTTCAAAGTTTGCGACAGTACCAGGTGCAGCCTCTGGGTATAGTTCAAACTCAATTTTCTTCCCATTTGTTAATTGTATGTATCCTTTTTTCGCCATTTTTCACAATCTCCTTTCAGGTTAAACAACGCTCATTATAGCACATTTACGATGTTGTTAAACATCCCCTATTTCTTGATTGTTATTTACCTCTTCCTCCATCATTGATAAAATGAAAGAACCAGCTACTTTTTCCCTACGTATTTGGATCAAAACAGTTTCGAAAAAGAAAGTTGAAACGTCAGACGGTTTTGTTACGTCTAAATAATGGAGTACGCCAACATGTGCTCATAGATCAGTTTCTCTTAAATGAGGAACGCTTTCGACTTGAAGGAGGTCAACATGTTTAAAAAAACAATGCTTGGAATGATGGCAGCACTCCTTTTCCTAATTGGTGCGCCTAAAGTCAGCTTAGCAGATGCAGCTGTCGGCGATGTCATCGTTACACTCGGGCAAGACTTAACACCGGCTGATCGCCAGAAGGTGCTTAACGAGTTAAATCCACCTGAACATGCGACAAAAATTGAAGTGACCAATAAAGAAGAGCATGAATATTTAGGAAAGTATATCCCGCGTGCTGATATTGGAACGAGGGCATTATCCTCTTCATCTATCACAATCGAAAAATCAGGTACTGGGCTCACAGTAGATACTCATAACATTAAGACCATTACAGACGAAATGTATCTGAATGCGTTAATGACAGCTGGGGTCAAGGATGCAAAAGTGTCCGTGACTGCCCCATTTGAAGTATCTGGTACAGCAGCACTTACTGGTTTATTAAAAGCTTATGAAGTGTCAAGCGACAAAGCCATTCCTGAAGATGTGAAACAAGTGGCGAACGAAGAGCTTGTGACAACATCTAAATTGGGTGACTCTATCGGAAATGACAATGCATCTGCCCTGATTGCAAAAATCAAAGATGACATTGCGAAAAACGGTGTTCCTAAAACAACGAAAGAAGTAGAAGAAAAAGTGGATCAAGCTGCTTCTGATTTGAACTTAAACTTGACGCAAGAGCAGAAAGATCAACTCGTTTCTCTTTTCGATAAAATGAAGAACATCAACATTGACTGGAAAGAAGTAGGAAGTCAGATTGATAAAGCGAAAGACAAGATTACGAATTTCATAGAATCGGACGAAGGGAAAAATCTTCTGCAAAAGATTTGGGATTTCTTAGTCTCCATTTGGAATGCGATTTTGTCAGTTTTCACTGGTGGTCAATAAATCAATAAAACGAAAGCTGCCTGATGATCAGGCAGCTTTTTTTATGTTGATGATTTTACTTTTGATTGGTAAGGTAAATCAAGTTTTACAATATCCTCATATGTCTCTCTCTCAACAACAAGCTGGGCTTCGCCATCTTCTACAAACACAACCGCTGGACGCGGGATGCGGTTATAGTTGTTGGACATGCTGTAGCCATAAGCACCTGTGCAAAAGACTGCTAACAAATCACCTTGCGATAAGTCTGGCAGGTCAATGTCCCAAATCAGCATATCCCCGCTTTCACAGCATTTTCCAGCAATTGAAACGGTTTGATCGTGATTTTGTCCCATTTTATTGGCACTTGCCGCTTCATATTTTGCTTGATATAAAGCCGGACGAATGTTATCACTCATTCCCCCATCAATGGCCACATAATCCCGAATCCCAGGCACATGTTTTGAAGAGCCAATCGTATAAAGGGTCGTCCCTGCATCACCTACAAGCGAGCGACCTGGCTCAATCCAAATTTCTGGCATGTCAAAAGCGTAACGGTTGACGTTGGCTTTGACCGCTTGGATGATTTTTTCGACATATTCGGTTGCAGGAAGTGGTTCATCATCAGCCGTATAACGGATTCCAAAGCCACCACCTAAATTTAACACAGTTGAAATAAAACCAAATGAATCTCTCCATTCATCTAGCTTCATAAAAATCTTATCTGCCGCTAGAACAAACCCAGCCGTATCAAAGATTTGGGAGCCAATATGGCAATGAACGCCTAATAGCTCAATGACCTCTGACCCAAGCACTTGCTTTACGGCTTCGTCAGCTTGTCCATTATGCAAATCAAATCCGAATTTTGAATCTTCTTGCCCCGTTGTAATGTAATCGTGCGTATGTGCTTCCACACCTGGTGTAATACGAAGCAACACTTTTACACGTTTTGATAAATCTTGACCAAGCTGTTCAATGAGCTTGATTTCATAGAAGTTATCGACCACAATACAGCCGATGCCATATTCTAATGCCATTTTTAATTCTTCTCTGCTTTTATTGTTGCCATGAAAATGAATCTTCTCTACAGGGAATCCGGCACAAATAGCTGTGTGGAGCTCTCCTCCAGACACAACATCAAGTGATAAACCTTCTTCTTTCGCGAGCTGAAACATTGCAATGGAAGAAAATGCTTTACTCGCATATGCAACTTGTGCTTTTAGTCCTTCTTCGATGAATGCTTTTTGAAAGCTTTTTGCGCGCTCCCGTATTAAAGCCACATCATATACGTAAAGTGGTGTTCCATACGTTTCCGCTAGAGTAACGGCATCAACACCACCAATTTCTAAATGTCCGAGTTCATTTTGTCTGCAAGTGCCGTGTAAATACAATGTCATACCCTCTTTCCACGCCTCGGCTGAAAAAAGACAGCTTCAATAGCTGTCTTTTGCCGTTTCTCAAAGTTAAGCATACAATATCACAATCTTCAGCCAGTTTCAATGAAGGTTATGAATTTGGCGGAATTTTTGATCTGTTTTGAGGGTGAACTATACTTGGTCTCACTTTTGAGCCAGGGACAGACGTCCGAATGAGCACTTGCCACAACGCCTTCCCATTAAAAGGAATGAACGGCCACATATAAGGTGTCTGTAATGAACGAATGGAAGTTAAGAAAATGATTAACAACGTGAAACCTATGATAAGTCCATTCAGTTTAAAGATTGCCACTAGCCCTAATAAGAGCAATCGAACGATTTTATTCGCGATACTCAATTCATAACTTGGTGTTGTAAATGTGCCTATCGCTGCGAGTGAGACGTACAAAATAACTTCAGGTGTAAATAAACCGACATCGATCGCAATCTGTCCAATTAATACAGCTGCAATCAAGCCCATTGCGGTCGATAGTGCGGTTGGCGTATGAATGGCCGCCATCCTGAGGAATTCGACCCCAATGTCGGCAAGAAACACTTGGAGAATGACAGGAATTTGTGAAGGCTTATTCAGTCCAATAAAACTTAAATTGTCCGGTAACAGATTTGGTTCTAGCACAAACAGAAACCAAACGGGCAATAAGAAGGTGGAGCACATGATCCCTAAAAACCGGACCCATCTTAAAAAAGTACCAACTGATGGTGCTTGCCGGTATTCCTCTGCATGCTGAACATGATGAAAAATAGTGGTCGGTGTGATAATGACACTAGGGGATGTATCGGTGATGATGATGACATGCCCCTCTAAAATATGGTTAGCCGCCACATCTGGCCTTTCTGTATACCGGACAAGCGGAAAAGGATTATACGCTTGCTTAATGATAAATTCTTCGATTGTTTTGTCGGACATCGTCAGGCCATCTACTTTAATTGCTGATACTTCTTTTTCAATAATGTCGACAAGGTCTGGGTCTGCAATATCTTCAATGTAGCAAACACATACATCGGCTTTTGAGCGTTCTCCCACTTTAAGCATTTTGTAGCGCAGTTTTTCATCTCTCACTCGTCTTCTAATTAATGCTGTATTGACGATAATATTCTCAACAAATCCATCTCTTGCACCTCTGACGACCTTTTCTGTATCCGGCTCTTCTGGCGTTCTACCGGGATAGCTTCTGACGTCAATGATGAGTGCATAGTTTTCTCCTTCTACCACGACTGCGACTAGACCAGAAAGTACTTGATCCACAGCTTCATCCAATGTTTCCACTTTTGAGACTTGCTGATTGATCAGACGGTTTTCTACAACACGAGCCATGTCATCTGATTCGGGTTCGTTGTCGTTGATTTCAACCAATTCTTTTAATAGAAAGATGATAAATTGCGTATCACATAAGCCATTGACATAGTACAGCTGAATTTCTTGATCATGAATATAGATTTTCCGAACACCTAGGTCAAAGCTGAGCCCCATTCCGACATTTTCTTTGAAGTAATCTTCATTTTTCTTCGGGTCTCGGAACACGTTTACCTTCTCTTTGTTCATGGAATCCGCTCCTTTCTAAAATTAGTTCGACTGCCTTCATTGTGATAGGTGATCCCTTGCTCAGATCATCTTTTCGCCCCATCTTACCAATATCTCCAATTCCTACAACAAACGGAAGTTGAAGTGAATCGAGACAATAGACCGTATCCCCACTCATCTTATGAGGTTCAAGCTCTGGGAGTCCGTGTTTGTCCACACCGTATTCCGTTAATTCACCTTCTCGATCAATCGAGACATCCACCTTTGTCCATTCGGCTTGATGCGTTTTAGATGCGACTGCAATCGCTCCGATCACTTCAATGTCACGGTGACGTGCCACATATTTCATGGCAGCTTCTCCCGTTCCTTCACCTGTCAGACCGGAATCGTCGAACATAACAAATACAGGATCATATGGCGTCTTTAAAATCATCTGTACTAGTTCAGGACCTGTCCGTTTACTTGGATTTCCTTTTGAGCTTGAAATGCACCTCCCGCCTACCTTTTTGGCGGCAAGTTCAATGGTTTTGGCAGCGTATATATCTCCATCTGTCACTAAAATGACCTTCCGTTTTCGCCCCATATCTCGCTATCCTTTCGGTTTGAATATCAATGCGATAATAAATGAAAATAAAATCGCAGCTGATATTCCAGCAGAGGTTAATTCGAAAATGCCGATCCCGATGCCAATAAATCCATGAACATCTGCTTGATGCATCGCTCCATGCAGCAAACTATGTCCAAAACTAACAATTGGCACCGTCGCACCAGCTCCAGCAAATTCAATAAATTTATCATAAATACCGAATCCATCTAAAATGGTTCCAGCCACAACAAAGGTTGTCATGACATGTGCAGGTGTGAGTTTCATGACATCTAATAACAGCTGGCCAACGACACAAATGAGGCCTCCTGCAACAAAAGCGATGAGATATTCCATTAGCCTTCTCCTCCTGCACGCTCAAATACGACACCATGTGCAATGGTTGGGATGGTTTCTTTTTGCTGAACCATCATTGGGCTAAGAAGTGCTCCTGTTGCCACGACTAATACTCGTTTCCATTTGCCTGCTTTCATTTCATGGAAAATATGACTAAAGGTGACGACAGCTGAACAAGCACAGCCACTTCCTCCAGCAAACACATTTTGATCTGGTGTATAAATAATTAAACCGCAATCATCGTGTTTTCGGCCGAGCTGAATGCCGTCTTCTTTCAAAAGATCCTTTAAGATTGGAGAACCAATCCCAGATAAATCACCAGTTAAAATGAGATCATAATCATCAACAGTCCGACCCAAATCTTCCAGGTGCTGCTTGATCGTGTCTGCCGCAGCAGGCGCCATAGCCGATCCCATATCAAATGGGTCTGTAATGCCAAGATCCATGACTCGCCCTACCGTTGCACTTGTAATTTGAATTTGAGATGGCTCCTCGCTGATGATGACAGCCCCGCTTCCTGTCACTGTGCTTGTCGCTGTATCTGGTTTTTGTCCGCCGTATTCTGTTGGATTTCGGAATTGACGTTCTGCTGTCGCATTATGGCTGCTTGTGGCAGCAATTGCTCTTTTTGCAAAGCCACCATCTACGAGTGCTGATGCGATTGCGATGGATTCCATTGATGTGGAGCAAGCCCCAAAAAGACATAAAAATGGGATTTTCAGTTCTCTTGCTACATAATTAGCGGTGACGTTTTGATTCAGTAAATCACCAGCAAGCAAAAGATCGATATCGCTTTTTTGTAAATTCGCTTTTGAAAGGGCAATTGAAATCGCATCATTCATCAGCTGTCTTTCTGCCATTTCCCAGTTTTTTTGATCACAGTGCATTTCATCGTATGTTTTATCGATCAATTGACCAATCGGGCCTTCTTTTTCTTTCGGTCCTGCAGCCGTGCCTTCTGCATTTACATAAAGTTGATGCTCAAAAACCCAAGATTGCTTTCCTGTTAATTTCACGTTTCATTCCTCCTACGAAAACATCTTTTCGATGATGTATCGAATGATCCCTACGACATATGCCGAAACGACCCCAAAGACGATCACGTTCCCAGCAAGTTTAAACATATTCGTGGCAACACCTAAAACGAGTCCTTCACTTCTATGTTCAAGAGCAGCACTTGTCATGCTATTTGCAAATCCTGTGACAGGGACAGCCGATCCTGCTCCAGCAAATTGTCCAATTTTATCGTAAATGCCAATCCCAGTTAAAATAGAAGAAATTAAAATGAGGGTGGCAACAGTCGGATTGCCCGCCGTCTTTTCATTAAAGTCAAAAAAGTGAATATAAAAGTTTTGTAACCCTTCTCCTATAACACAAATGAAGCCACCAACGAGAAACGCCTTCACGCAGTTGAGTAGATAAGGAGGTTTAGGCTGATACGTTTTTACTTTAGATGGATAATTCTGCTTTAAACTTGACACGTGTAGTTCCCTCCAAAATGATTAAATGTAAATAAGCCAGTGAAATAGTGAGCCGAATACCTTACCTAAAACGATGGCCATGAGCAATAACACAATTTTCCCGTCCAAGCCAATTCTTTTTGTTAAGATCGGAAGGACATTTAGAACTTCAGTCAACGCTGCTGCAAGCATTCCAACAAAGATGCCCGACAAAAGACCGATTGGAAGCGTGAGCCATTTTGATAAGTGGGCATGCACATGGTGTAACGTAGCCCACCCGCCAACAGCTGCACCACATATCACCGCCGCTTCATATCCTTGTATGTAATGCTGCGTTTTGGTCAATTGCATAAGACGAGGAATAATCCCGAGCACCGTTAGAAACGCCACAAATCCTGCCCCAACAGTCAAACCACCACCAAGCCCAACAAGCATCACAAAAAGCCATTTACCGATCATGGATATCTTTCAGTGTTTCTTTATTTTCATTGAGTGCGACATAATGATCGAGATCGAGTTGATATTTAAACATTTCCACTTCGAGCGGACTCGGTTCTTCATTTAAACGCTTTTTGAATACATGATTGAAAAATAAAATCATGCCCAATCCTAGACCAAAGCTATAAGGAATTTGCAATAAATAAGGATGCTCGACGGTTTGTCCTGTGATCATTTCATATAGGCGAATATGAACAAGCCGCATACTGACGTCCTCGTGAAAATTCATAATCGCAAGGGCTGCTCCGACAAATAAAAGGAGCCACACAAAAACAAATAACACAGGAGATAGTTGACGTTTGCCTGTCTCAATTTCAACAATGACCTCAGATCCTCCGACGGTTTGAATGTCGATGTCTTCCCACGATTTTTTGATCATTTTGACGACGTGTATCATGTCCAGCACCACGATGTGCCGATCTTTTTTGCTGACATGGTACACTGGCAGCTTCGTAAGCTTTTGTACTGTCGACTCTGGACCCGTGATTTGGGCGATATCCTTTAAATAAATAAGCTGATCATTACCGGTCTTAATACGATGGCGCAGCCGAATAAAGATTTGTCCGTCCATCCAAGTCACTTCCTATACGATGGGTTAAAAATAGTATGTGGTGAAAAATGGTTCTCATACCGACAGAACTTGATTTACCGGTAATTACCACACAAAAAAAGCTAGCCGAATTGGCTAGCCGTCTTTTTGATCCATCTGCATTTGAATTTGTTTTAAAATTTTCTTTTCAAGCCTTGAGACTTGTACTTGTGAAATCCCTAGACGTTCGGCTACTTCAGATTGCGTTTGATCTTTATAATAACGCAAGTACACAATCAGTTTTTCCCGCTCTTCTAGTTCTTTGATTGCTTCTTTTAACGCAATTTTATCAAACCATCTTTCTTCTGAATGATCGGCAATTTGATCAAGTAATGTGATCGGGTCTCCGTCATTTTCGTAGACGGTTTCATGTATGGAAGATGGAGAACGGACGGCTTCTTGGGCGAGGACGACATCTTCTGGTGTGATATCAAGATAATCTGCGATTTCCTGTACAGTTGGCATTCTTCCATGAGATTTGGATAATTCATCTCTAGCCCGTCTAATTTTATTCCCTAATTCCTTTAAAGATCGGCTCACTTTCACTGTTCCATCATCCCGGATAAACCGCTGAATTTCTCCAATGATCATTGGGACGGCATATGTTGAAAACTTGACATCATACGACAAATCAAACTTATCAACAGATTTTAATAGACCGATACACCCAATTTGAAACAGATCATCAGGCTCATAGCCTCTATTTAAAAAGCGCTGAACGACGGACCAAACAAGACGCATGTTTTTTTCTACGAGGAGGTCTCTTGCTTGTTGATCTCCGTCTTGGCTTTTTTTAATGAGGCTTTTAACTTCATCGTTTGACAGCTGTGCCTTTTTCGCTTGTTTTTTTACCTCCACATCCATATGTGCAGCTCCTTAATTACAAAGCGCTTTGCTTTTTGATAGGTGCTTTGTTAAACGAATGGTTGTGCCCATTTCTGGAGATGAGTCTACCAAGACATCATCCATAAAATTCTCCATGATTGTAAAGCCCATTCCAGAGCGCTCTAAATCTGGTTTTGTTGTAAAAAGCGGCTGTCTCGCTTCATCCAGATCTGTGATTCCCATCCCTTCGTCGCGGATGGTGAGGTACACAATATGATCATCTAATGTGACACTAATATGCACCTTCCCATCAGGATTTCCATCATAGCCGTGAATAATGGAGTTCGTCACAGCCTCTGAGACAACCGTTTTTATTTCTGTTAATTCATCTAATGTTGGATCAAGCTGGGCAATGAATGCCGCCACTGTCACCCTTGCAAAGGATTCATTTTGACTCAAAGCAGAGAAAGTCAGGTTCATTTCATTTGTCATGATGCCACCCCCAATGTTTGTAGCGCTGTTTGCTCTGAAGGTTCCATTCGGATAATTTTAAACAAGCCAGACATGTCAAATAACCTGTTTACCGCTGGTGAGATCGCACAGACGACCATTTCTCCACCAAGCTGCTTAATTTGTTTGTATCTCCCTAAAATGACACCGAGGCCAGAGCTGTCCATAAACGATAAATCAGCCAAATTCAACACGATATGGCGAATGTCCTGTGTTTCCAAATAATTCGTCACCTTTTGTCTCAATGTTTCTGCGGAATGATGATCGAGCTCTCCAGTCAACCGAATACAAAGCACACGCTGCTTTACTTGAAAATCAATACTAAGGCTCATCTTTTTCTTCCTCCTTGCTCTAATTTCGGATAAAGAGTGTTTCTCTTTCACACGAAGTAAATCCTTCACCATGACAAAACTAGTGATCATTCGTCACATTTAGATGATGTTTTTGATCATAGCAAAAAAGACTGCACATGACTGCAGTCTTTTTATTAATTATTTCCAATGCACAAAATCAGCCATCGTCCGTTTAAAGAACGTCCAAATACCTGCTTTTTCCATTCCTTCTTTTGCTTCAACAGGGCTTTCATGTAGTATTTTGCCGTCTTTTTTCAATACAATCGTGCCAAGCTCTGTGCCTTTTGAAAAAGGTGCAGTGACATGTTGAGACAATTTAATCTCTTTTTTCAATTGGTCCACATTTTCCCCTTTTTTCGTTAAAAGTGAAATCGGTTCAGATGTGACAAGCTTTACGGTTTTCTTTTTTCCTTTGCTGACTTTGATCTCGGCTACTTCTTGTCCTCTTTTATAAAGCGGATGTGTTGTATATTGACTAAATGCGTAATCTAGCATTTTCACCACTTGGGCATTTCTGTGTTTCGGTGTACTTGCGCCGAATACAACAGCAATCACGCGCATGTTGCCTTTTTTAGCCGATGCGGTTAAACAATATTTTGCTTCTCCTGTAAAACCAGTTTTCACTCCATCCACACCCGGATAAAACTTAATCAAACGGTTTGTGTTGACTAGCCAGAATTTCTTATCTGTGTTTTGGCGGAGATAGTCTTCGTATACGCCGGTAAACTTCGTGATTTTTTCATATTTCAAGAGCTCTCTCGCCATGATGGCCATATCATGAGCGGTGCTGTAATGATTTTTTTCAGGAAGCCCAGTCGGGTTTTGAAAGGCTGTTGAGGTTAAACCAAGTTCCTTTGCCCTTTGGTTCATTTTTTGTACGAACTGTTCCTCAGATCCAGAGATATGTTCAGCCATTGCAACGGAAGCATCATTGCCTGAAGCGATGGCAATCCCTTTTAGCATCTCCTCAACCGTCATTTCTTCTCCAGGTTCAAGGAAGATTTGTGAGCCACCCATTGATGCGGCATAATCACTTGTTCTCACTTTGTCTTTCATTTTTAACTTCCCTTGATCAAGGGCCTCCATAATGAGTAGCATCGTCATGATTTTGGTCATACTGGCGGGTGCAAGCTTTTCATCACTATTCTTGTTGTACAGTACTTTCCCCGTGTCACGTTCAATTAAGATGGCTGATTTGGCTTCATGCGCCAATTCTGACGTTTGCTTCTCAGAACCCTTTTCTCCTTTTTCATTCGCTATAGCTGATGGTGAAACCATCGAGATCATAATCATCAAGATAAACAATGCACATAAATGACGTTTCAAGTGGCAGTCCTCCATTATCGTAATCCTTTACATTTTTTCCTGGTAGTGACTGTTTTATTCAGAGTTCATGTGATTGCATGAAAAAAGCCTCCTGTTTGATGTACAGAAGGCTTTTAAAACATGCTATGACAGTTGTTGCACCACATTTTTCACTAAATCAAGGAAACTCGCTTTCACTTTTTCCGTCACTTCGATGACTTCATCATGTGACAGCGGTTGATCTAAAATGCCAGATGCAGCGTTGGAAATACATGAAATGCCAAGAACTTTCAATCCTGCATGACGCGCTACGATGACTTCTGGTACTGTCGACATCCCCACTGCATCCGCTCCTAGCGTTCGAAGGAAACGGACTTCTGCCGGTGTTTCATATGAAGGACCAGTCATGCCAGCATACACACCTTGTTGTACAGAAATACCTAATTGTTGTGCAGTTTTCTCTGCAAGTGCCAAGAGGTCTTTGTCATACGGCGCTGACATATCTGGAAAACGTACGCCTTGGGGATCATTTGGACCGATTAAAGGATTGGTCCCCATCATATTGATATGGTCGGTAATCAGCATGAGATCACCTGGTTGAAAAGATGTATTCACACCGCCGGCTGCATTTGTCACAATACATGTGTCGATGCCAATTTCCTTCATGACTCGAACCGGAAATGTCACTTGCTTCATATCATATCCTTCGTAGAAATGGAAACGTCCTTGCATGGCACAAACAACAGTACCCTTTAACGTTCCAATGACGAGCTGTCCTGCATGCCCCTCAACTGTTGACACAGGGAATCCAGGGATATCTTCGTATTTCAATTGAATTGGATTTTCAATTTCATCTGCCAAAATGCCAAGGCCAGAGCCTAAAATTAATCCAACTGTCGGTTGATATGTTGATGCTTGTTTAATATATGCCGCCGCTTCTGAAAACTGTACGCCCACGTGGTCTCCCCCTATTTCAGTTTAGATAAAAAGCTTGTACCGTATTTAGGCAACGTTGATTGGAAATTATCTGCAACAGTTGCTCCAAGGTCTGCAAAGGTTTTTGATGTTGGTAATGCCTGCGCGTCCTTGTGCTTTTTACTGTATGCAATGAGTGGAACATATTCTCTCGTATGGTCCGTTCCATGATGAACCGGGTCATTCCCATGATCCGCTGTGATGACAAGCAGGTCATCCTCTTGTAGTAGGTCAAACACTTCAGGAAGACGTGCGTCAAACTCCTCTAGTGCTTTTCCGTAACCTTCTGGATCTCTTCTATGGCCATAAAGCGCATCAAAATCCACAAGATTTAAAAAGCTGAGCCCAGTGAAATCCATTTTCAATGTATCGACCAGTTTGTCCATTCCATCCATATTCGATTTTGTTCTAAGAGATGACGTGATGCCTTCCCCATCATAAATATCAGAAATTTTCCCAATCGCTATCACATCAAGCCCATCGTCTTTCAATTCATTCATGACTGTGCGATCAAATGGTTTTAGCGCATAGTCGTGACGATTTGGTGTTCTCACAAATGCCCCAGGCTCGCCAACAAACGGACGAGCGATAATGCGCCCTACCATATATTTTTCATCTAATGTGAGCTCTCTTGCCATTTCACATATGCGATAAAGCTCTTCTAATGGGACCACTTCTTCATGTGCAGCAATCTGCAGAACGGAATCTGCAGATGTATAAACGATGAGATCCCCCGTTTTCATATGCTCTTCGCCTAGCTCATCTAAAATTTCTGTACCAGAAGCAGGCTTGTTGCCAATAATGCCTCGTCCTGTTTTTTCTTTTAATTCATTTAATAATTCATCAGGGAACCCTTCTGGGAACACTTTAAACGGAGTGTCTATATAAAGGCCCATGATTTCCCAGTGACCTGTCATTGTGTCTTTTCCGTTTGAAGCTTCTTGCATTTTTCCATAATACGCAAGCGGTTTTTCGTCCGCTGGAATTCCTTTGATTTCTTTAATATGACTTAGTCCAAGCTTCGCCATATTCGGCATATGAAGTCCGTTCATTTTTTCTGCAATATGTCCAAGTGTATCTGCACCTACATCATTAAAATCAGCGGCATCAGGAGCTTCCCCAATCCCCACTGAGTCCAGTACAATCAGGAAAATACGTTTATACTGATAATCAGGCATTCAAAAGCGCCTCCTTCAATATTGTTGTTCTATGACCTTTTGTTTAGAGGTCTGACATCTCAAGTATAAACCGTTTTCAAGGCAATTGACAACCTTAAACGGTACAAACATAAAAAAGCATGGTACACATTCAATGTGCCATACTTTACTTATGCCCTCGGATGGTATTTGTGATACACATCCTTCAGTCTTGTTTTTGTGACATGCGTATAGATTTGAGTGGTTGAGATATCTGAGTGGCCGAGCATTTCCTGTACGGCTCTTAAATCCGCTCCATTTTCCAGTAAATGCGTGGCAAAGGAATGCCTGAGTGTATGCGGCGTCAATTCTTTTTGAATACCTGCTTCTGTGGCGCGCTTTTTTAGATTCTTCCAGAAGCCTTGTCTTGACATTTTTTTACCATGATGATTCAAAAATAAGGCATCTGCCGGCTGTTTTTTTAGCAGCTTGCTTCTTCCTTTTTCTAAATAGATTTCAATTGCACTTGTAGCTGCTTCGCCGATAGGGACGATTCGTTCTTTTCTCCCTTTACCAAAACAGCGAATAAAGCCCATTGTCAGATGAACATCAGCAAGGGTCAAATCAAGCATTTCGCTCACACGAATGCCTGTTGCATATAATAACTCAAGCATGGCTTTATCTCTGTAGTCAAAAGGCGTTTCCTGCTTTGGTGTATCGAGTAGCTTTTCTACTTCATCTAATGACAGCACTTTTGGCAACTTTCGCTCTGTTTTTTGCGTTTCAATGTTCCACGATGGATCATCCGTAGTCACTTTTTCTCTCAGCAAAAATTGATGGAAGGAGCGAATAGATGATAGATGCCGTACGGACGTCTTACTCGATTTCCCTTCATCCTTCAGCTGCTTCAAATAATGAATGATATGTAATCGCGAGACATCTTTTATGTCTGTCAACTGCTCATGTGTCATTAAAAAGGTTAAGTATTTCTGTAAGTCTCTTTTATATGAGACGATGGTATTTTCAGAGAGTCCTCTCTCTACGGTCATGAAATGAATAAAATCGGATAATTGATCGTTCAATGATTTCTACTCCCCGTTTTGATAAAAATAAATCAATCGATCTTGCCAGTTGTCTTGTTCTGGCTGATCCATTTCCATCACTTTAATGGCTGCACCTTCTGGTTTATCATAACGATGATAGCTTTCATATTCTGAATTTATCCATATCATAGCATAATAGAACAGGACGGTAAAACCAGTAAACAAGATAAATACTTTCACAACTTCGCCTGTTGTTTTGAGCCATTTTCCCATCATTGTCATGTCCTTTCTCATCTTCTCATTACTTCAGCATATGCCAGATGGGACAAGGAATATACAGCAAACATGCAAAAAACCCTTTCATTTTGATGAAAAGGTTCCAGTTTCGGATTATTTGCCGGATGTATCGTGACAACGATGGCAAATGCCATGAAATGTCAGTCTATGATCCTTAATTTGAAATTTCCAATCGCGTTCAATAATCTCTTCAACATCTTCTAATAAATCATCTTCAATTTCATCGACTGTCCCGCACTCCATGCAAACAAGGTGGTGATGAAAATGCGCGGCACCTTCTTTACGAAGATCGTATCGTGAAACGCCGTCACCAAAGTTAATTTTATCAACAACTTTAAGTTCAGTTAATAATTCTAACGTCCGATAAACAGTAGCAAGACCAATTTCAGGAGACTTCTCTTTTACGAGGAGGTATACATCTTCTGCACTTAAATGGTCTTCTTCATTCTCAAGCAGTACTCTTACTGTTGCTTCACGCTGTGGCGTGAGCTTATAGCTGGAAGAATGAAGCTGTTTCTTAATTCGATCAATCCGATTTTCCATTGACTTTCCCTCCTACGCCACATTACTTGATCATTATATCAAATGATGTGCAGAGAGCCAACTATAATCATTTTAAATTGATAAATAAATTTATTATTATTTTATAATGATTATAAAAAAGTTAAAAAAGGACACCCGCCAGTTTTTTCATCAGCATAAACGATAGGTAGGATTCAAAGAATGAGGATAGTGCCGCAAGCGCTAATATCATGAGCAGCACTGATGCATATCTTCCAAACCACTGGATTGGCGCTTGACTAATGGTTTTTTTCAAGAAAAGCTGTCCAATCAGACGAATGGAGAACGCGATCGCACAAGTCCCGATCACTAAATAGGCTGGAATGAGTAAAATATTTTGCGGAAGGACAGAGACAAATGAGAGAAAGAAGCCACTTAAGCCCATTTGATTAACCAAAAATCCGACTGTAAAACCAACGACAATGCCTTTTAAAAATATCATGAGAAAGATGAGTGGCAACCCAATAATGGAGATACCGAGTATCCACATAAGCCCTAAATATTTCATATGATGCAAGAAGCTTTGTAGAAACATTTCCTTTGATTCTGCCGCTTTCTCATTCGTCAACTGCCCAAAAAATTGATTTAAATAATAGAATAAATCCTCTTTCTGACTGATGGTCATACTATTAACGATAATGGCTCCAAAAATCACTCCCATTAAAAAGAGCACAGAGACAAACAGATAAATGGATAGGTGGTCTTTTACGTGCTGAAGAAGATGTTCCTTCCAAGACTTTTTCCGCATACGTCTTCCTCCCAAATCGTAAGGTTACTAGATTCTATGAGAGAGAATACGAAACATGACAGTTTTATCGTAAAAAAAGAGAAAGCAGTTCTTCTGCTTTCTCTTTCCCTTTTACTTTGCTGCCTTTTGGATATTCACAAGCCCTGCCCCATAATAAAACGGCTCTCCAAGCTTTGTCGCTGTTTTTGTCAGTCTATCACGCACTTCTTCGTTTGTCAGATTCGGATGCTTTGATAGAATAACAGCAGCTGCTCCTGCTACATGCGGTGATGCCATTGACGTTCCGCTTTTATACCCATATTCGTTCCCAGGGATCGTACTTAACGTTGCAACGCCTGGTGCGGATACTTCCACCTCTTCTCCAACTGAGGAATCAAAGGCTCTTTGATTTCTTTGATCAACAGATGCCACTGCCATGACGGAGCTGTATTTGGCCGGGTAATCGATTGTATTTAATGAACCGTAGCTTCCTGCATTTCCAGCAGAAGCGACGATAAGAATCCCTTTCTCATAAGCTGCATCTACTGCTTCTTTCAGTGCCTCCGATTCATTGGCTCCGCCCATACTAATATTAATGACATCCATGTCGTTTTCGATTGCCCATTGAATGCCTTGAACAATCCAGCTATAGTAACCGTCACCATTTTGATCTGCTACCTTAACAGAATAAATAGAAGCTTTTGGTGCAACACCAACGACTCCGACTTTATTATCTAGTGCTGCTATCGTGCCTGCCACATGCGTTCCGTGCTCATGTGGATCAACAAGCGGATCCGATTCTGTTGGAACAAAGCTGACCCCGCCTGTTACATGGAGATCTTCATGTTTGGCATCAATGCCACTATCCAGTACAGCGATTTTGACATTTTGCCCAGCATATCCCCGTTTATGTACCTTTTGGGCTTTGATACTTTTTATCCCATATGGCACGGATTGACGGTTTGTTTTCGCCTTTTGATCTTCTTCAATAAAGGTCACTTCTTTTGTTTGTTCCAGCTTCTCTTTCGATACATCATTTAATGAAACTTTCATTACATCTATTTGTTCTATTGATTCCTTCACACGTCCACCAGCTTTTTCAACTAGCTGTTTTTGTGCTCTGTCTTGAATGGAAGAAGAAAAACCGATCATATATTCTTTTTTCACTTGTTCTTTTGCAGATAGATCCGGCGCGCCAAAAGTGACCGATGCCATGATCAAGCTTGCCATACATAGCCCTGCTCCAAATGACTTTACGTTCACATTACTCACTCTCCCTATTATCGCTTTTTTTGTCATTTAACTACATTTTTAGACAAAAAGAAACGGTCGTTCGTCCTATTTTTTAAAATTTTACCAATTATTTGATCTAGTTGTCACAAAAAAGCAAAATAAAAGTGCCTATGATCTGTTTATTAACGATCATAAGCACTTCTGTATTTATCGTTTCTACATTTATTTTTAGCATGTTAAAGTAGGAACATCCCTTTAAATGACTAGCTAGATATGTTCAATATGCTCTTTTCTTTTTCACCATATCAATATGAGGAATTCCATCCTCGTCATAGCAATCTGAAACCACTTCAAAACCGAACGATTCGTAAAACGATTTCAAATAGGCTTGTGCTTGTATTTTAACGCTTGTTTCGTTTCGTTCATTCAGCTTGTCTAAAGCGGCATTGAGCAGTAATTTGCCATAGCCTTTTTTCCGGCCAGCTTGTGTTACAAGCACACGCCCTATGGATGCTTCTTCGTACACTACTCCGCTTGGGAAGATCCGGCAGTACGCCACGATGGTGTCATTTTCTTTTGCCATTAAATGCAGGGCTTGTTGATCGCGTTGATCGATTTCAGGATAAGGACATTTTTGTTCTACAACAAAAACGTTCACTCTCTCCATTAAAATATGATAAAGATCCTCTTTTGAGAGCTCTTCAAATGTCTGACAAGTCCATTTAAGTTGATTCATGATGAATATCCACCTTACCGTAGACTCCACCGCCACCAGCGATGAGTCCTACCTCTCCCCTTCTCGCTTTGATGATATAATTGGCCGTTTTTTCTGGCAGGACCGCTTTTAATTCCTCTTCTGTTGCTTGATGTAAAATATTCATTTCAGTTTGAAACACACTTCTTAGCTTTTGTAATGTTTTTGCCCCGACCCCTGGAATAAACTGAAGTGGTAACTGATGGACATAAGGCGGTCTTTCTCCTTTGCCACTTTCTTGATCAGCAAGCTCTTTTAAACGCTCACTCACCCCTTTTGTCCATCTGGTTTTCCCGCATGATTGACATTTTTCTTGGTCTTGTTTTTCAGGCCTTATCCCGCATGCTTCACAGGTCGTATGATAATACTTTCCAAGCCGCGGTGCCAGCCCATAGTTCCCTGTGATCTTTCTGCCGTCTTTCCCTTGAAGGGCGAGTTTGAATTCTTCAAAAGAAGCATGATCCATCTGAATTTTTGTATACTCTCTTGCTATTTTCCCTAAGGAATGTGCGTCTGAATTCGTTAAAAATGGGTATCTGTTTAATTCACTTAACTGAGAAGCCATTGATGTATCACAACTAAGACCTAGCTCAACCGCATCAATGAGTTCTGGATCGAATACTTCTTTTAAAGAGGTCTTAACTCCTTTGCCATATAAGCTTTTATGCGGCGTGAAAATATGGGCAGGAATAAACAAGCCGCCAAGCTCTTTGACTTTATGCTGAAGTGTTCTGCCATCAACATAAAGACGCTGTGAACTCAAGTGAACATTTTTCATATGAAGTGAGAGCCATCCTGAAAACTCGGACATTTTTTGTAATGTCGGCATAAATGCAAGCACATGGATGGGTCCATTTGAATTGTCATCATTGATTTCTAGTTCACTGCCTAAAAGTAAAACCGTTTGTCCAAATGATAGTCCGCCATCAGCGAGTTCGGTATACAGTCCTTCCTCAACCCCATCGATTAATTCTTCTAGCACTTCCGGAGATTGTGCATCAATGACACCAATCATGCCCATTCCTTTATTTTGTGAAGCTTCAATTAAAATTTGGTCAATGGTGAGCGACCTTGCACCCGTAATTTTGACAGCCCTGCCTGTCCTCGTTCTACCTACATGAATATGGATGTCGGCAAAAAACTCTCTCATTTTGTTGACTCAATAACCTCTTGCAATTGTAAATACTGAATGGCATAGGCTGTTTTTGCATCATAAATGTGCTGTTTCTCAATGAGGTGCAGGGCTTCTTCTAACGAAACTTCCATCACTTCGACAAATTCATCTTCATCCAATTCCCTTTTCTCTTCAAGGGGAATCAATTGATCGGCCAAATAAATATGCACAATCTCATCTGCAAATCCTGGAGATGTATAAAAAGCGGTGAGTTTTCGCAGTTGTTGCGTCGTGTATCCTGTTTCTTCTTCTAATTCTCTGAGAGCTGTATGCACAGGCTCTTCTCCTTTTTCTAATTTACCAGCTGGGATTTCAACGATTGCTCGTTCTAATGCTTTTCGATATTGCTTGACCAAGATGATTTTGTTCTCATCTGTACGAGCAATGACGGCTACTGCACCTGGATGTTTGATAATTTCTCGTTTCCCTTGTTTCCCGTTTGGTAGCTCTACATCTTCAAGAACCAAATCAATGATTTTTCCGTTGTATAATTCTTTAGAGGTTAATGTTTTTTCTTCAAAGTCTTTCAAAATTGTCAGCTCCTCGTTCTACTTTCACTTTTTTCTTCATTCATTTTAACATAGTTGTTTTATAAGAAGCGAAAAGCGAAAGTTCGCATCAAGGTACATTTCAAATCACCTTGCTTGAATTCCATCATTTTTTCACTTAATGTGAAGGGAAAGGAGTGTGATGGATTTGAAAAAAAGACGTATTGGTACCTCTGATCTTATTGTCAGTGAAGTTGCATTAGGTTGTATGTCACTTGGAACTGAAAAAGGAAAAGCGCTCTCTTTGATAGATGAAGCCATTGACCTTGGCGTCAATTATTTGGATACAGCCGATTTATATGATTTTGGGACAAATGAAGAAATGGTTGGGGAAGCCATTAAAAATAGGCGGCATGATTTGATTGTAGCCACAAAAGGTGGCAACCGCTTCGAAAAAGGTAAACCAGGCTGGGACTGGGACCCTTCAAAGACATACATAAAAGAGGCAGTGAAACAGAGCTTAAAACGACTTCAGACAGATTATATTGATTTGTATCAGTTGCATGGCGGTACAATTGATGATCCAATTGATGAAACCATTGAGGCATTTGAAGAATTAGTGGAAGAAGGCGTGATTCGTTATTACGGTATCTCTTCTATCCGTCCAAATGTCATCAAAGAATATGCCAAAAAGTCGAACATCGTCAGTGTGATGATGCAATATAATTTACTCGACCGTCGGCCTGAAGAATGGTTTTCGCTTCTTGAAGAGCAAAGCATCAGTGTCGTAGCAAGAGGACCTTTAGCAAAAGGGCTTTTAACTGAAAAACCACTGACAAACGCGAGCGCATCTGTTCAAACAAATGGCTATTTGTCATACTCTTTCGAAGAGCTTCAGCGCATCATTCCTTCTTTAAAAAACGTTGCGTATGACCTGTCACTTACTGAGCTTTCAATTCAATATCTATTAAAACAATCGACTGTCAGCTCCGTTATCTTTGGTGCCAGCTCTCCGGCACAACTAAAAGAAAATGTGGCAGCCGCAAATGCAAGGCCATTGAGTGATCAAGAAATCAAAGCCCTGACATACTATACAAAACAGAACGTATACGAAACGCACCGGTTAAAACGTACATAAAAAGAGATCACAGCTTGTGGTCTCTTTTTTTAACTTTTATATTTTCTCCAATCTAAATGGCTCTCCTCGAGCAACTCTGAAAAACTTTTGTTTTTTTCTTTTTCTCGCTGCTGTCGAAGTTTGTCTTGTCGCTGCTTTTCTTCTCTTTTTTCTGTCTCTACTGCTAGCTTTTGCTTCATTTGAAGAAGTTGTTCTTTGACAGATTCATCTATGCCATCTTTTAGTTTTGCTTGATCTTGGTTTGCCTTTTTCATTATGTTCTCTCTCCTTTTGGGCTAGTGTATCATTCGTTTCTTTTCATGTGCAAGATCCGCGCCCTCTTCCCAATTTGTGGTATGATCATCATAGGTAAATCATGAGAAAGGAAGATTAAGCTTGAAAAAGAAATGGTTCCTCTTACTAGTCTTTATTCTATTTCCATTCATTGCAATCGGCATTTTTTTCACGAATAAAATGATGTATATTCGTAAATTAACGGATGAAGAATTGCTCAAACGTGAAACAGATGAAGGTCATTATGATCACGAAGACTTTCAACAACTCACAAAAGAGAAAGTAAGTATTCCTTCACCTTTTGGTTATGATCTTCATGGCTACTTTGTTCCTTCTTCACAATCCACTCGAACCATCATACTGTGTCATGGTGTCACAGTCAGTCTCATCAATTCAGTCAAATATATGAAATTATTTCAAAAGCTCGGCTGGAATGTACTGCTTTACGATCACAGAAGGCATGGCATGAGTGGTGGAAAAACCACAAGTTATGGATACTACGAAAAAGAAGATTTAGCGCAGGTTGTGAAATGGCTAAGGGAAAGACTTGGATCAGATGCAATCATTGGGATACACGGAGAGTCGATGGGTGCAGTCACGACCTTGTTATACGCTGCCAAGCCAGAAGCGAACGCAAATTTTTACATTGCCGACTGCCCCTTTGCTTCATTTGAAGATCAGCTGAACTATCGTCTCAAAATGGATTTTCGGCTTTCAGGCAAATGGATTTTGCCTCTAAGTGACCAAGTGCTAAAGTGGAGAGATGGCTATCGTATTCGACAAGTTGCCCCATTTGATGTCATTGACCAGGTGAAAGAACCCGTCCTATTCATTCATAGCCGTCATGATGACTATATTCCATGTGAGCAAAGTCAGAAATTATATGAACGTAAAAAGGGCGATAAACAAATATTCATTGCGCCACATGGTTTACATGCTATGTCCCTTAGTGAGAATCAGGAAGCGTATGAACAAGCAGTCGAGGCTTTTCTTCAAACATATCATCTATACCAAGATGAAAGAGGAGAATGAATTTGATTCATCTCCTCTTTTTTACTAACTTATACGATAGTCACTACTGTTGTATGGTGTCTGCCCGCTAGCTCCACATGACTCTCTTCCGATTGCTGTTGACTCATGACTGATAACCCTGCAGTTGCTACCAATAAAAGAACTATCAAACTCATTTTCATATAAATGACCCCCATTTTGAATTTTTGAAATTGCTTGAATCTTCCTTTCATAAAAACGCGTTGATACTTCGAATAATCCAAGCTCATTATAATAATGAGCCGCATCAAGTGCCAATTCCTCAATATCAGGGTATAAACGCTTGTCCTCCAACAGGTCTAATGTATCGTCTATGATTTTTATTTCTGCATCTACGTATAATGCTTTTAAAAATTGAAATTTACAAATATAAATCTCATCTTCTACTTCACAGGCTTTCATAATACCTTTTTGATAGAGGGTTAACGACTCTTTTATTTGTTTTTGTTTAAATAGGATTTGTGTCAGCATAAATAGTGGGTCTAGAGAACGATTTAGATGGGTTAAATTCTCCTTTTCAAACACTTCAAGAGAGTCCTTTAGGTAACGACTTGCCGTCTCAAGATCATTCATTTGATAATAACAGTTACCTAAGTTGAAAAGGGCCGAACCAATGACGCGAGGATTTCCAATTGTGCGTGCTCGCTTAAGAGCATTTTTAAAGTAGGGCAATGCATGATCGTAGCATTTCAAATCATCATAATTTGCGCCAATGACAAATTCGCAGTGGATGATTCTTAGCGTATACGTTCTGTAGGCAGAATACGTTTCTAACGCTTGCAAAGCATAGTGCATCGAAAAGTGGGTTTGTTTCATGTGGTAGTATATTTCAGCTAATTTAAAATAAAATTCTGCTCTTTCTATATCATCCGATATGAGATTGAGCTTTTTTTCTGCTGAACGGTAATAGGCAATGGCACTTAAATAATTTCTCTGTTCAAATTCAAACATACCTCTGAAAAAATGAACATAGTATTCAAGCATATCCGTTAGATTTGTTTGCGAATGCTCTATCATTTCTAGCAGTTTCTTAATCTCTTCATCATTTGAGGCTTTCTTTACTGGTTCAAAATATTCAAGCATGACCTTATGTCGAAAATCCATCAGCTGGTAAAACAGCAACAAGTTTTGATCCTGCTCCATCTCAAGAATTTCCTGCTCGACCTCGGCCTTCAGCTTCTCTGCTTTCATGACATGAAATCCGCAAATCTGCCTATACCATTCGTTAATTTTGATTCCAACCTGGGGCGATGACAGCTTGAGCTTCAATTCACTTTAGCACCTCCCTCCTCATATACGATACATGTTGTATTCTATCACATTTCCCCGAATGGAAGAAATATGAAAAGTCATTTTTCACAAAGTTTTCGGTATCCCGCAATAAGCGCTTTCTTTGCCTATTTTTCGGCATGAATAGCCTATCTTTTTTTCTTCTCATCTTCCTGATATTGTCGAATCGCATCACGAAAACGTTTTTTTGTCGTTTGAAAACATGATTATCTCGATTAGACAACCTTCCTGTATCGTGAGAGGATGAATGCACAAAAAAACCCTTTTCAATAAAGGGCTTTTTATAGCACATCTGTTATTTGATCCATATTGTTTCTCATCCAATGGATCGCTTCATCAAGCGTTTGAAATTCTTCCGTTTCAAATGTGACTTCATCCTGAAGAAGCCAAACATCTTTTTTCACTGATTCCATTCCACCAATAGACCAGTGTAAAAGGCTATAAGGATGATTGTTATTTAAAAACGACACCCATGTTTTATTCTGTGCCGTCTGTTGTATCAATTTCAGCTTTTGATCCACTACATTTCCACCTTACTTTATGAGTATACTCATTCTCGGGCTGAGAATTTGTTGAGGACTTTTCAACATGAGTGTATTTGCTTTTTCATTAAAGTCAATTGTCATTTCCTCGTCAAAAAACACCTTTTGTGCTGTGTGTATATATAACGTAAATGGTTGATTGTGCTTCAGTTCTTCCCACTCACCTGTTCTTTCACTTGTGAGCCAAATCATTGGTACACCACTTACAGCACAGCCGCAACCATCTGAATCATAGCGAAGAAGCAATTCTTTTGTTTCATGCTCTATTTGATATTTTTGAATAAACGATGCTGCAGATTCTGTTATTTGAATATACATGATGAACATCCTTTTTTGTTTGATTGTTCCATTGTAACATATCAACATTCGATTAAACATGTTCAGACTCTGTCCTTACTTCCTGCTTTTCGACCACTGATATGCTTCTTTTTCGATTTCTTTGATGAGGGCATCTTTCCCTCTTATGTAACTTGCTATATCCTCAGGATGTGCTTTCGCTAATTGACGCTTTTTGGCCGCATAGTCATTTGCTCGATGAGGTGTTGCTTTTAAAAAATCTCGAAATGGTAAATGCCTCCTGATATCATGGTGCCCAGCTTCATAGACATGAATGTGATGCGACCGCTCCAATCCGCCTTTCGTCAAAAAACGTCTTCCTGTGATTCCATTTTCTCCAAGCGCTGTATATCCAAGCTGTTCAAATAAGTGGTTGCATTGATCTATGACTTTGATCTGCTTCACCTCTAGTAAGATATCAATAATCGGCTTAGCCGCCATACCTGCTATCGAAGTACTACCAATGTGATGACCGCTCACCCAGTTTTCACCCAGCACAGTTTTCAGTACATCATGTTCTTGACGAAATTGGTCATGCCAGCTTGTTTTGTATTCAACCACTTCTACCCTTCGACGCTGTGCGCGCTCCATCTTCGTTAGGATAAGGTTGTTTTCCACCTCAAGGCGGGCGACTTTTTTAAAACCTAGCTTTTCGTATAGCTTAATCGCTGGAAGATTTGCTTCCGCCGTTGTGAGCTCAATCGGTTTACCATGCGAGATCATGAAACGCATCAACTGTGTTCCAATTCCTTGATAAAGATGGTCTGGATGAACTGCTAAACGGCTGATGACTATTCTCTCTCCATCCATTTCATATGAAACGATTCCTAATAACTTACCTTTTTCTTTAAAGCCTACGAAGTAGCCAATCGCTTCTATGATGTCGTTAATGGTTTCTTTTAGAGGAGGTAAATCGCGATAGCCTATTTGTACTGCCTCTCGCTCATATGCCGCCAATTGAATCTGCAATATCCGCTTTGCTTGCTCTCTATTTGTGTGATCTAGTGGGACAATCATTTTTTCACCTCAAGCTGTTTTACAAATAATACTCGGTCTTCATGCATTCCATCGTAATCTGAAAATACAGAGATGCCGCCTACGGTTTTATCTCCTTTTTCTATTTGGAATCCGAGTTTTGTATGATAGGCGATCGAAACTTTATTACTTGGTGCTGTCACGGCTTTAATCGTTGTTCTTCCTGCTTTTTCAGCCGCTTCATAAAAAGCTTGGTAAAGAATTTTGCCGATCTTTAATTTGCGATGATCTGGATGCACTCCAACAAAGTGGATATAGGCTTCATCAGCATGCGATTGTGATAAAAAACCTACTAAAAATCCGATCAGCTCTCCTTTCTCCACGACAACGAAGCTTGTTTGCTGAAAGTGTTCAAAAAATAACTTTGGCAATTTAGCACGCAAATCACGTCCACCCCACCAATTTTGAATGACGGAGGTGACAGCGTAAAAATCTGACGGCTTTACTTGACGTATCATGATGGCCTCGCCCCTTTTTTCGGTATCTACCTGTTTTAATCGTCTACTTGTCTCATCAATGAGTTTACAAAGTTTGCGTGATTCCTATTGCTTCTTCGTTGATAGAGAGGTCTTCTCCTTTTAAACTTTCACACTTATTTCAAAAAATCCACTTTTGGCGTAGCGGTTTCTTTCTTTCGTTATGTTAAGATAGGCATGATAGAAAGTTTGAGAAATGTTATTGGAGATGATGATATTGGTTTGGGTTGTTACTTCACTTGTTGTGTTTAGTCTTTTAAAATTGCTTGTCACCTCATTGCCTTCTGGTGTAATCGAACGTCTGTTTAATCGTTATGCGGTGCATGCTAAAATCACAAGTGATCAAACGAACATGACGTTTCAAGATCGTCCGCTGGATGATCAGCAAACATCTCAAGTCATTCAATATTTTAATGACGCGATTTTTATTGAACGTTACTATATTCATCCTGGAGATGAAGAGCGTTTCCTTCACCCGAATGAAGGACCTGCGCCACTGACCGTGCAAACAAAACTTGGTAAACAGGATGTCACCTTTTATCTTTTTCATTATGATGATCATATAGATGTGGTTCGGCAGTATACACATCAGCCAAAGAAAAAGTTGACGGCATACCGTTTGCGCTCTGAACCGCTCCAAACGTTCCACCACACGGTACATGCTTAAACATCATTCTTTTACATCAGATGAGACGAAGTGTAAGATGCTTCGTCTTTTTTGTATTCCCAAGGCTTTTCTCTTTGAATGATTTACCAGTATCCATTTCCCCTCTTAACGGTTACAATAGATACAGAACATACGTTCTAGAGGTGAAAATAATGAACGATAGAACCATCCTACTTGTGGATATGCAGTCATTTTATGCGTCAGTAGAAAAGGTGGAGGCTCCTCACTTGAAGGACGTACCGCTCATTGTCTCAGGAGACCCAGAGCGACGAAGCGGGGTTGTGCTTGCTGCCTGTCCGCTCGCTAAGACACGTGGCGTACAAAATGCATCAAGGTTATGGGAGGCACAGGCAAAGTGCCCCGAAGCAGTCGTAGTACGTCCTCGTATGCAGCGATATCTTGATGTCTCTGTCATGATTACAGAATTGCTTGAACAGTATACAGACCTTGTGGAACCATATTCAATCGATGAACAGTTTCTTGATATTACAGGTAGTCTCACATTATTGGGCTCCCCCTGGGATATCGCTCAAAATATACAAACAACGATTATGAACCAAACGGGCATTTATGCACGTGTAGGCATTGGTCCCAACAAAGTGCTCGCTAAAATGGCCTGTGATCATTTTGCTAAAAAAAACACATCTGGTGTCTATGAACTTAGCGCCGATCGGGTGGCTCCTGATTTATGGCCGCTTCCGATCGGAAAATTATTTGGCGTCGGCAAGCGCATGGAGCACCATTTAAAACGAATGGGTATCAGTACGATCGGGACGCTTGCCACTTATCCATTAGATCGGTTAAAAAAGCGTTGGGGAATCAACGGAGAGCTTTTACAGCGGACGGCTTTAGGACACGATCCTTCCCCCGTCACCACTCATACACATGACGAGCAAAAAGCTGTTGGACATCACATGACCTTGCCGTACGATTATGCGTCTTTTGAAGACATCAAAGTTGCTCTCATTGAATTAAGTGAAGAAGTGGCAAGGCGTGCACGCTTTAAGCGCTATCTTGGGCAAACAGTGTCTGTCGGTGTAAGAGGCGCTGATTTTTCACATCCGACAGGATTTCATAGACAAATAAAGCTTCACTCACCTACACAGTACGGCTCAGATATTGCCGAGGCCGCCATTCAACTATGCCTAGAGCATTGGGATGGTCAGCCCGTTCGCAGTGTCGGCATTACCCTTTCACAGCTACAGTCTGACAGTCAATATCAGCTGAGTTTATTTGATCACCATTTTAAAAAAGACAAACTCAGCAAAGTATTTGATGCGATCCATATGAAGTATGGGCCTGCTGCACTGCTGCACGCTTCGTCACTGACAAGCGCAGGGCAAGCGTATCATCGCGCCGAAAAAATTGGTGGTCATTACAAGTAACGGAGGCGAACAACATGAATCCCAATAAATTAACACCTGGATATAACATCATGTGGGAATCAAGTCGAATGATGCTGCCAGAGCATCGAGAACAGCTGCTTGCACAAAAACGAAAGAAAACTGAATACACCCCTCTTCCGCTCAGCAACGATCAGCTAGAGGAAATGAATTTCCTCATCACGCAGTCCATTACCGAGGATCAAGCGATTGGCATTACATATGTATCCTCTGGTAGAAAAGCACAGTTTTGGGGCTGGGTGAAAGCCATTCATTATGAAACGAAGCGCATCAAAATGATCAATGATGAAGACGTTCTCTCTATTTCCTTACAGCAAATCGTAGCCATTGAATGTATGGCAAACGATCTTGATTAACCGAAGCGGATGGACACCACTGCCAATTGTATAAGCCAAACTTTGGCTTCATATCGAAATTGTGTATTTAATTCGCACAATTTTTCCTGTATGATTGGAATATCTTACAAATGCAGGGGAGAAACAGCATGAAAAATAACTTACGTACTTTACATCCGCTCAGCTGGACGATCATCATCGGCACGATATTCGGGCGTATGGCGACGTCGATGAGCATTCCATTTTTAGCCGTATATTTGACACAAGTCAAGGGTGCCTCAGCCTCATCAGCTGGTTTAATCATTGCCGTCAGCTCTCTGATTGGGATCGTTGCAAGCTTTTATGGTGGTTACATTTCTGACCTTATCGGCAGAAAAAAAGTCATGCTTCTCTCCATTTTCGGCTGGACATTGGTTTTTGTTGGATTTGCGTTTGCAGATGCCATTTGGGTCTTCTTTATCATGAACGCATTGAATGGACTGTGCAGGGCACTATTTGAACCTACTTCTAAAGCACTCTTATCAGATGTGACACCAGCAAGTATTCGGTTATTTGTCTTTAATTTAAGGTATACTGCCATTAACATTGGCGTGATTTTTGGTCCACTGCTTGGGTTATATCTAGGATCATCAAAAACAACCATTCCGTTTCTAGCAGCTGCCCTCATCTACCTTTTATATGGATTAACACTCGCATGGCAATTCAAAAAACATCCGGTCATCACTCCAGAAAGAACCAAACAAATCCATGTCAAAAAAGCACTGTCGATTATAAGAAAAGATACGGTCTTTACCATTATCCTCATTGGCATCACTTTATGTTCTTTTGGCTATTCACATCTCAGCTCGACACTGCCTCAATATTTATCCGCGTCACCTATGATTGAAAATGGTCCGAAATTATTTGGGTATCTTTTATCTTTAAATGCTGTCGTTGTCATCGTCGTTCAATACCCTTTAATCTTAATCGCCAAGCGGTATTCGACCATTTTGTGTTTAGTGGCTGGAAATATCCTCCTTGCATGCAGTTTGTTTGCCATTGCTTTTTCACAGAGCCTTGGTGCACTAGCCTTGATCATTGTGGTATTCACCATCGGAGAGGTGCTTCTTTTTGCAATGATGGATCTCTTTGTGGACAATATTGCAAAGCCTGATATGAAAGGATCATACTTTGGTGCGGTCGGATTTTCTCAACTCGGCAATGTCATTGGACCGTGGGCGGGTGGATTGTGTATTGACTTGTTTGGTGCAGACAACCCCCTCTCTATTTTTTCGGTGCTATCGATTGTGACCATTGCAGGTGTCCCGTTCCTACTCATTGGATATGCTCGTCTAAAAAAACGAACAACCGCTACCGTTTCAGCTCATATAGGTGCAGATCATTAAAAAAACCGCTCTTCTAGACTGACATAGCAGAATGAGACACAAATAAAACACCCTTATTAGGCTGACATGCTACCAAATGTTTTTGGTGCGT
>NZ_JBFEFT010000022.1:0-59369 GCF_047229225.1 Bacillus sp. 179-C3.3 HS
TGTTAGTGCTTTTGCATCAAGTATCTTACCCAGAAAAAGTCACTCCCTCCAGTATTAATCATAAGGTCTATTTTACCGTGACTAACACAACAGAAGAATAGGCACTTAGAATGAAAATCGGGAAGGATACCCTTTAAAACCACAAAAGTACCGGTTAATAAGATCTATTAAGTTGTATTTATATCCCAAAAAATATATATTCTTTATAAAAATAGGGACTGTACTTTTTCATATCAAAACAACTCATAATTGAATGTTCCTTATGCACCCAAGCGTCAATAATAATTGAAGACCGAGCATATATTACTAGAACAATAAAAACCCGAACTAGCGCTGTTCCCACGCTCATCCGGGTTCCTTCTTGACTATGACAATTGTTCGCCGTTCGTTCCGATCACTTTTTGGTACCAGTTAAATGAATCTTTTTTGAGACGTTTCATTGAGCCGTTTCCTTCGTTATCACGATCAACGTAGATCATTCCGTAGCGTTTTTTCATTTCGCCCGTTGTGAATGAAACGATGTCAATGATGCCCCAAGGTGTGTAGCCAATGAGGTCCACACCGTCATATTCGATTGCCTTTTTCAGTGCTTCAATATGGGAAGCTAAATATTGAATACGTTCTGGATCATGGATAGATCCGTCCTCTTCCACAGTATCAATCGCACCAAAACCATTTTCCACGATAAATAACGGGATTTGGTAACGGTCGTAAAAGCGATTCAATGTGTATCTTAATCCAGTTGGGTCAATGGACCAACCCCAATCACTGGATTTGATATAAGGATTTTCTACACCATGCGGCAATCCGCCATTCACAATGTCACCACTATTGTCGGCGACTGCATCACTTTTGACGGTTGTCGACATGTAGTAGCTAAAGCCAAGGTAATCAACCTTTCCTTTCAATAGACTTTCTTCATCGCCTTCTTCGATAGGAATATGGTAGCCTTCACGTTCAAATTCTTTTAATGCATAGCTCGGGTAGTAGCCTCGCACTTGAACATCTGGGAAGAAATAACGTTGTCTCATATATTCCTCAGCTAGCATGACGTCATCTGGATTTGATGAATAAGGATAGATCGGCACATGGGAAACCATCGCTCCAATTTTAAAGTCAGGGTTGATTTCTTTTCCTTTTGCCACTGCCCATGCACTCGCAAGCAATTCATGGTGACCTGTTTGGTACATAATTTCTTTGGCATTTTCGCCTTCTTTGACCGATACTCCTGAATTTGTCCATAAGAATATTGGGTTGTTTACATCCATTTTGTTATTGATTTCATTGAATGTCATCCAATATGTGACCTTATTTTTGTAGCGATTGAAACACACTTCCGCGAACTTGGCGAAATACTCAGCGACCTTTCTGCTTCTAAACCCGCCATATTCTCTTGCCAAATGAAGTGGCATTTCAAAGTGAGATAGCGTAATGACAGGCTCAATGCCATGCTTTAGTAACTCATCAAATACATCATCATAGAACTGTAAGCCAGCTTCATTCGGTTCTGCTTCATCCCCTTTAGGGAAAATACGGCTCCATCCAATAGATGTACGTAAACATTTCAAGCCCATTTCTGCAAACATCGCAATATCTTCTTTATAGCGATGATAGAAGTCAATTGCTTCATGGTTCGGGTAAAATTGATCCTCTTCTATTGTCTCAGTGATTTGTCTAGGTACTCCGTGAGCACCGGCTGTCATTACATCTACAACACTCGGTCCTTTTCCTGCTTGATTCCATCCGCCTTCAAATTGATGTGCAGCTAACGCGCCGCCCCATAGAAAATCTTTTGGTAATGTCATGTTTTATTCCTCCTATTTCACTACTGTCATGATGACGTCATTCGGCTGACATGCTGTCAGTTCTTCAATCATCACATCTTCGTAAGCTTGTGTATTGGTGATGATGACAGGTGTGATTGTTTTCAATCCTTTGCTTTCAATGGCTTGTTGATCAAATGTCATCATCAAGTCACCCTTTTGCACCTTGTCGCCTTCTTTCACATTGAGTGTGAATGCTGTTCCATCTAGAGAAACCGTATCAATTCCTACATGAATGAGTAACTCTACACCAAACTCTGAACGTAATCCAATGGCATGCTTTGTTGGTGCGAGCATGACCACACTGCCGTCAAATGGTGCATATACCTTATTGTCTGTTGGCTCAATCGCAATTCCTTTGCCCATTGCTCCAGAGCTAAACACATCATCTGGCACTTCAGAAAGTGACATGATCTTTCCTGCAAATGGTGCAGTAACTGTTTCTTCATTGTTCATTGTGGCAATCGTTTCTAGCTTCTCTTCTTTCGCAGGTGTTTGATCTGTTGTTTTCTCTACAGTATCTTCTCCATAACCAAACAACTGAATAAGCACAACTGGCAAGATGAGGGCAATCGCCACACCAATTAGGATCCCAATAATTGACGTTGGATAATCTGCATTAATGCCGTTCACAATCGTAAGCGGACCCGGTAAGCCTGCATATGCAAAGTAATATGGCGTAAAGAAACTAGCGACAATGGCACCGACTGCGCCAGAAATACATCCAAAAATAAATGGCTTTTTGAAACGTAGCGTGACCCCATAAATCGCAGGTTCCGTGATACCAAAGAAACCAGTGATTCCTGCAGAAACCCCGACTTTACGTGTTTCACGACTTCGCGCTTTTATAATGACACCTAAGACAGCACCGACTTGAGCGATAACCGCAATGGTTTGATACGCCTGGAACGAATCCCGTCCATACTGTTCAAAGTTAGCAAGCACCATCGGCGTAATGCCCCAGTGAACACCGAAGATAACAAGAACTTGCCATAGTCCGCCAATAATCGCACCTGCTAATGCCGGTACGTTTTCAGCTAAGAAATTGTATCCGTTTGCAATACCATTTGCACCCGCTGTAGAAAGTGGACCAATGATAAGAATCGTTAATGGGACCATGACCACCATACAAATGAATGGTACAAATAAAGGCTTGACCACCTCATGAATTCTCTTGTTTAAAAACTTCTCGACATATGAAAGAATCCAAACCAAGAAAAGGGGTGGCAATACAGATGACGTATAAACTGTTTCAGATAAAGCAATTCCTAAAAAAGTAACGCCCTCTCCTGATGCTACGCGTCCAGCAATTTCTGTCCAGGTTGGACTGACAAGTGCTGCAGTACACGCAACTGCGATATACATATTTGTCTTAAAATGCTTGGATGCCGTAATCGCAATGAAAATTGGTAAAAACGTAAACGGGGCCCACGAAATGAAACTAAAGACCTCATACGTACCCGTTTTCGAAAAATTCGGAAATAATAAATTAATTAAGATCAATGTCCCTTGTAAAATACCAGCTGCAGCTAATATATACACAAACGGTGCAAACACAGCTGACATGGTGGCAATGACTCGGTTCAATATAGTTCCCTTGTTTTCATTATTGGAGTCTTCATCAGATGATTGTAATTGAACGAGGCTTGCAAAATGTTCGTACACCTCACCGACATGCTGACCAATCACGACTTGAAACTGACCGCCGTTTTCCACCACGGTAATAACACCAGGCTGTGAATTGACGGCTTCCTTCGCCTTTGGATTCGAGCGTTTCAGTACCAAACGTAACCGTGTGGCACATCTTGCGGCACTGACTACGTTTTCTTCTCCACCAACCGCCTCTAAAATGTCTTCTGCAAGTTTTTGATAATCCCTTACTTTTGACATATAATCCCCCCTTATCCCTACTAGTATAAGTTCATTATAATTATACCGGTACAATTTATCAATACATATATAATTTTTCAATTGTATTGTCATAGAAATTTTTTTATGTGCTATAATACGAAGATAATCCATCGTGAAAATGAAGAGGAAATGGCTATGTTAAAGTATCAACAAATTGCAAGCGATATCGAAAAATATATTGTCACTCATGAGCTTCAACAAGGAGACAAACTCCCTGTACTTGAAACACTTATGAGTCAATTTGCTGTAAGCAAAAGTACAATTATCAAATCTTTAGACTTACTCGAAAGAAAGGGAATTGTCTATCAAGTGAGAGGGAGCGGCATCTTCGTTAGGAGACATCGACGCAAAGGCTACATCAGTCTTTTATCCAACCAAGGGTTTAAAAAAGACTTAGAGGAATTTCAGTTGACGTCTGAAGTCATCAAGTTAGAAACCATCAAGCCGCCAGAAGAAGCTGCGCTAAACTTGAACATCGAGCAAGATGATGATGTCTTCTACCTCAAACGCATTCGTTATATCAACGGACAAACGTTATGCTTAGAAGAATCCTATTATTGTAAAACTTTGATTCCCTATCTCAACACAGAAATTGCCGAAGAATCGGTCTTTAAATTTGTAAGTGAAGGGCTTGGTCTCAAAGTAGGCTTCTCTGACATGTACTTGCAAGTCGATAAACTGAATGACATTGAAGCGAAGCATCTAGGCCTCAACCCATACGATCCCGCCCTTCGCGTTGAAACCGTCTTCCATCTCACAAATGGACAACCCTTCGACTTCTCCAAAATTACCTATAACTACATGCAGTCTCAGTTTTTTATTCAAGCGAATAATTACTATGGGTGATGAATTGAAAACAGCCTTCTGATCAAATCAGAAGGCTGTTTTGGGTGCTAGGAAGAATATTATTTCTTTTCTATCGGTATACGTTCCTTCCGTCTTTCTTGCCTAGACATACCATCAATTGCAAATTGATCATAATAAACATCCATATCATTTTGTTTCCCAATTAGACCGACTGGATAACCATGATCTTTTTGTACTAAAGCTTCAAAGTTACGTGGATGGACCTCGATTTCAATTTCCACACCAATGAATGAATACTCAAAAGGCAGATATTGATAAAGCTCAATAAGACATTCTACCAATTGACGTTGAACAGTGAATACATCATTTGAAACGACCTCTTCCAAATCCAGATCCAATAAAAATCCAAAGTATCCTTCTTCTTGATGAATAGTGAATGTGACATGTTGAAGATGGAGGCATCTCGATAATTCGAATTCTGTAAAATAACCAAATAACCATTCATCCTTGATGACATTCTCTTTTATCATATGTTCAACCCAGTTGTCACCATCCACATCGAGACTGTACTTCACCTTTGTAAAGGTAACACCCTTTTTCTCTAGATACTGAGTAAAATCACGAAACACTTCTACTACATGACACTCATCGCCAAAGACGATGCCCACATTGATATATGCACCCACTATCTGTGATTCCTCCATTATCAAAAACGTTCATGCATCTCTTCATTCAGAAATCGACGACATCAAATTAAAAACTTGTTTTTTCTACTTCATTGCTCGTCATATAATCTTCATCATATGAGTAATCATCTTCAACACGACTAATGATCCATGATTTCTTATCTTCTATATATTCTAAAATAAGTTCAACTTCTGAAAATCCTTCTTCGCTTTCACTATCAAAGTATTCATACACTTGTCTTGTTTTATCATGAAATTCTACTGGGATATGTAGTAAATGTGAACCTCCACTCCCAAACTCATAGCTGGCTCTTGAAAAATCAATTCTTGTCCCCAGTGCCTTTCCCTCAAAGTAATTTTTTGAATCATAATCAGCAATCGTTTCTATATATTCCTTCTTTAATTGATCAGACACATTTTTTAATTTATTTGCATCCTTTGCATTTTGCGCTTCTATTCTCTGCTTAGCAAAATCATTAATCACTTGTTTCACATTATTTTTCATGGTCTTATTGTTAATTGGACTAGGTGTTAAATCATATCCATTCGTTGACCCGGAAAATCCTAAAAACGAGTCATCATCATTGTCTTCTTCAACTTTTACTTTGTATTCTTTACTTTTGGATTCTCCCCATGGAAATTCAGCCTTCCCTTGAAGTGAAATGCCGTCTTTCACAGGACCAAATGTAGTACCTTCCTCTATTTTCTCTCCAGTTCCTTTTCCATTCACCACGATTTCAGTATTAGGTACGGAAGATGATATATTCACATTCTCACCTGAAAAATTAAGTGTGACTGTTTCTTCAAAAGAAGTTCCATCAAAAAGCGTGAATTTTTCCTCATCACTTACTGTTGTATAGTCAAACTTCTTTTCTCCTTTTATTTCATACACACCTGGCCCGAAATACCCTAGAAACTTTGAGTTGCTTTTGTCTAAATTGATTTTTTCACCCTTAAATTCGATCTCGGCTCCCTTCGTAGCTTCGACCTCTACCTTATAAGCTCTGGCTTTCAGTGTATATGTATCTCTTCCAAATAGCCCTTTTTCTTTATCTATAAAAAACGGCCCCATGGACATAATGGCTTCACCAAAAAAATTCTCAGCAATCGTCGTTTCAATACTTTTCTCACCATCTGGAACATAATAGTTTGCTTGAACCTCTAATAACTCTATTTGATTTTGGAATTCTTTATTTTCACTTTTTAGATAGTCAATGATGGCTTCGGCATCTTTTTTATCCCATGACATATCTTCTCTTTGAAGTTTGACTAATTTAACTAGCCCATTCGCATCGCCACTTTCCACTTTTTCTTTAAATTGCTTTGCTAAATCTGCAGGATGAGTGGATCGTCCGGCTATCAAGAAAATAATGATGAATAACACTGCTAGCGTACTACCTATCATAAATAACGTCTTTTTCTTCATTCCTCATGCTCCTGTTCCTATATTTATTATTTGATCATTATAACACCAAAGTTAAATAATAGGTTCATAACCATAAAATTCATAATCTATGATGAATAAGACTCATTCAAAAACAGCAAAAAACCTTAAAAGGCTTTCCCAATTAAGGTTTTCAATTCGTCATGATGTATTAATCCGAAGATGCAGAAAAAGTAGAAGAAGATGATGAAGCCTTATCCGCCTTCACACAATCAATCGCAACAACTAGCGCAATGACCACAGCCTCCATCTCCTCTTTTAATATAGAAACCTTGTATTTTGTTCACCTGACCGATCAATTCGCCATTCTGTAAGACGTCAAAGTCCATATCCCACCAATTTCCTTGTACCTCTATGCCAGCCGCATCAATCGAATATCGTGCTCTAAAGAAAGAGAACTCTTTCTGAATACATAGCACCTCTTGACCATTGATCTGAACGAGAAATTTCGGGAGAAAACTAAACATCTTTTTCGAAATCACAGCCACTTCATTTCTTTCTGTATCTAGGATGGTGAACGTCTTTGGTATTTGCAGAAACTTTCCCTCTACATAATAAACATCCCGCTCCTGTGCATCCTTTACGGTAAACTTGTCACTTAGGCTGAATATCTTTTGTTTGATAAAAAGTTGTTTCATAGATGCCTCCATTGAGTGAAAGAATAAAATTTTACAAGTGAATGATTTAAAAAATAAGAGTTGCTTCAAAATGATTGATTGAACAACTGGCATTTTAGCTAAAATCTAATTGATATCGAACCGCTAGATAGATGCCTGATGCAAGAGTTGCAAGAGAATACTTAAATAAAAAGAAGATTTGCCACATATACTCTTTTGGAAAAACAATGTCACACAATATGATGCCAAATAACATATAGAGGCAACATTTTAAAGCAATCTGGTTTGTTCTCTCATCAGCTTTTCCCATTCGTTTAAGAAATACGACGGTCAACGTCAATCCGACCAAAAGCAATACAAATCCGATACCAATTAGCATATTCCAATTAGCCGCTGATGCTTCTACCCACGTTTTTAAAGGATAAAAGATGGTATTTACTAGATCCCCCTTATGATTCATCTTCTCCACTCCCTTCGACATATGTAAAAATATCGTTAACATCAACTTTGAAGAAATTTGCAATACGAAAAGCTAATAGTAAGGTAGGTACATAATTTCCTTTTTCCATTACGAAAATGGTTTGTTTAGACACACCGACCTTCTGAGCAAGCTCCTGCTGAGACAGTCTGGCAAGCACCCGATATTCATACACCTTGTTTGATATCGAATCCCCAAAATTGCCTTTCATCACCATCACCTCTTAACATCACCATAAACTAATATTTTACAAAAGTAAAGTAAACTTATACAAAATAATGAAATACTTTATGAAATGGTAATCTGCCGTAAAAATAAAAAGTCTCGTTTGAGGAAATCAAACGAGACTCTTTTACTTCTTAGGGAAAACGGTGGTGAAGGTCGTTCCTTCTATTTGATTACTTTCTACCTCAATAGAAGCGTTGTGATACGATAATACTTCTTGAACGATGGCTAATCCTAAGCCCATTCCCTCTTTGTTACGAGCCTTATCGACTCGATAAAATCGTTCAAATATTTTTTCGATCGTTTTTTCTTCAATGCCTATGCCACTATCCTTAATCTTCACGACTGCCCTGTCGTCTTCTTCCACACATTGAATGCTAATTTCTCCATACTCTTTATTGTATTTTATGGCGTTGCCAATTAAGTTTTCCCATACATTGATTAATAACGTACGGTCAGCGTAAATCGTGACAGGCTGCAAATCAATCTTAATTTCAAGACCTTTTTCCTCTATTCGCCATAGCATGGAGTGGACCACTTGATGGAGCTGTTCGTCTATTCTGACTAACTGTTTATTGATCGGGTATGTTCCTTGATCAATTGAGGTCAGAATGAGTAATTGTTTGGTTAAGTTTGATAATCGTTTCGCCTCGGTTTGGATAATCTTGTTGTATTTTTTCCCTTCAGTTGAAAGCTCATCATGAAGCAGTTCAGAATAGCCTCGTATATTTAAAAGTGGAGATTGAAAATCATGTGAGACATTATTGATAAACTTCTTCCTCGCTTTATCTGTATTGGCTAACCTTTGTTGCATCAATCGGAAACTATCGGCAAGCTGTCCGATTTCATCTTTCCGATTAATCATTAATGGATATTCGAAGTTATGATTGGCCATTTCTTGCGTTGCACTCGTCAATTCTGAAAGGGACTGGGTTAATTTGCGAGACATGAATAAGATCCCAATGATGCTATTCACAAAGACGGCAAATATAAAGCCAAAGATGATCAAATGAAACTCTGTAAAGAAACTCGTATTATTTGAACGTAAAAATAACGCCCAGTCCTCACCTTCAAGTGTTACTTTTGTTCCGACCGTATTTTCGATATCATTTGCAAAATGACTCATCATTAAAGATGAATTCTTGAAAGATTTGATCCCATTATACGATTTTTCCCCTTCAAACAAGGCGTACATGTCATCATTCAATTCATTCTTTTGAAAAGGTTCACCAATCACCATCTTGTCTCCATCGCTTTTCACTAGTGCGATTTGATAGCCTAAATCGCTCATTGTCTTGAGAAAATCTGATGATGCTTGTAACGTGATTTCGTGCTCTTCCATTTGTGTTGATAATTGTTCCGCAATGCCTAAATATCGTTCATTCATTTGTTCTTTAACAAAGACATTATATAAAAAATTAGAACAAATAAAACCAATGAAAATACTGATACAAATGATCACAAACGTATATAAAATAAAGCGTTGTAGTAATTTCATTCCTTTACCTCAAGTTGATAGCCGAACCCTCGTATTGTCACAATTTCAACATTCGCCTCTGCTCTTTTTAATCGTTCACGTATACGATTGATATGGGTATTTAATGTGAACTCTGGTTGTTCTAACGTATCTCCCCATATGTCATCAATTAAATCCCACCGGCTCACATTGCGATTTGGGCGCTGTAACAGGTAATTTAAAATTTCCAACTCACGCATGGGCCATATATATTGCTTATTGGCAATCGTTAATTCCCAGCTGTTCGTATCAATCTTCATATTTCCGACAACCGTTAACGCTTGTCTAGATTTGCGATAACGCCGCAAAATGGCTTTTACGCGATAGAGCAGCTCACTTGTTTCAAAAGGCTTGACGATATAATCATCAATACCTTGTTCAAACCCTTTTTGCTTATCTTCAATTTGTCCTTTTGCCGTTAACATGATCACAGGCACTTCATATTGTTTGGTGACAATGCTTGCCAATTGAAAACCATCCATTCCAGGCATCATCACATCGATGATGATTAAATCAAAATGCTGTTGTTGCAAAAAAGCAAGCGCTGCCTCAGCATTGCTTGCTTTTTTCACATCATATCCTGCCTGTTCTAAATGGATGGAAACTAATTGCAAAATGGCTTCATCGTCATCCACGACCAATAAATGCAATTATATTTCCTCCTTTTCCACCTTAGTTTTATCTTTTTCAAAGAATAATATAAGTGATGGTAATAACATTCCTCGAACTAAGAATGTATCAATGATAATCCCAATGGCCACGATAAAACCAAAAATGAACAAATCGGTAATAGGCATCGTCATTAATGCCGCAAATGTTGCTGCAAGAATAATACCTGCTGATGAGATCACCCCACCTGTATTCCGTAAAGCAACTTCTAATGCGGCCTTCACGTTGAGAGATTTACGTTCTTCTAAGAACCGGCTCACTAAGATGATATTATAGTCAATGCCTAATGCCACTAAAAAGATAAAGGCATATACGGGAGCACGCGTAGAAATAGCATCGTAACCAAATAGCACATCTACTAAGAAAATCCCTAACCCTAGCGCAGATACAAATGAAACTAAAATGGTCGCCATCATATAAAGTGGCATTTTAATGGAACGAGTCATCACCAGTAACAAGACAAAAATGAGTAATGTTTCTAGAAGCACAATTTTTTTGATATCTCCATTATTGACTTGTTGTTCATCCACTAATTTTGCCGTTGTCCCCGCAAAGGACAAATCGACTTCTTGATCATTTGATAAACGGTAAGTCGTTTGATCTGTACGGAAATCCTCCAAAAACTCAATCGCCTCGATACTATACGGATTCATCTTTAATGATACCGTGATTTTACCGTATTCCCCATTCTCTGTTAAGCCTGAAGGTCTCGCAGAACCGATCTCTTCATTTTCTGAGAAGGAGGAAGAGATCTCCTGTAAATGCTCCTGAGTTAAATCTTCTCCAGTCACAAGTACCGTTGTTTGTGCCAAATCGCCTTTATTAAATTTCTCCTCAACGATTTCAAATCCTACACGAGATGGCAAATCCTTAGGGAAGCTTTTTACTGAGTTAAATTCATAATTTAAGTTGAACACATTCGCCGCTGTCACGATTAAAAACAGCAATACTGCTACACCAACTACAACTGGTTTCCCAACAATAAATTTCGCCATTGGTCCCCAAATGCCATGCTTCACTTCATTGGTTACACCGTATTTCGGTACTTTTGGCCAGAATGCTTTACGCCCAAATAACGCAAATAGTGCCGGAATCAGTGTGACAGAGGCCAACATAATGATGACCATAGCTGTTCCGAAGATTGGGGCAAAGTTTTGATAATCCCGGAAGTCAGCTACGTATAAAATGATCATAGCAGCAAATACCGTACCACCTGCAAATAATACTGGTTTTGCCGTCGCACGCATAGCTACTCTCATCGCTTCAAATTGATTTTCATCATGATTTAACTCTTCACGATAACGGGAAAAGACAAATAACGAATAATCAATCACGGCCGCAAATAACAAAATACTCATAATAGAGGTCGTAGAGTTGTTGATTTCAAGTCCGCCCGCTCCAAGTAAAGCTACGACTTGATTGACAACTTGATAGACCACTACCGTTGCAAATAAAGGGATAATCGCTAATAATGGGGAACGGTAAATTCCAATTAATAAAACCAATATAATCGCGACTGTCGCAAACAATAGCTTTAAATCAGCTGATTCAAATAACTTGACTGTGTCACCAGCAATTCCCGCTGGTCCTGTAATATAAAAATCAGTATCTAACTCTTTCGCAATGTTTGTCCCTACTTTGGTCGTTTCATCATTAATCTCTGCATATTCAGCATTTCCTAATCCTGCTTTCAGATTCATTGGTACGATCATTGTCGTCTTATCTTCTGATAAAAAGGCTGATAATGCTTGTGGAGGCAATGCGGAAACATCGACAATCTCTTCAATTCCCTCAATCTTCGCCTCTTGAATGCCATCAATGATGGTATAAACATCATCTATCGGTAATTCCCCTTCTGGATGATGGAAAACATAAATCCCAGGTGTCCCTTTGTCATTTGGAAAATACTCATCTAACTGGTCTTGCGTCATCATGGATTGCGCTTCATCAGGCAATGATTGAAAATTTGTTACTTTATAATCCCCTAATGTTGGTCCAGCACTTATCCCTACCATGAAAACAAACCAAACGATAACCGTTAGCCAAGCTCCCTTTTTTGTTGCTATTTTATCAATGAATGATCTCATTGTTTCCCTCCTTTTCATGACCTTTTTGAGTATACATGTCATATATAAACTTTATATAAATTCATACACCTGAAAGAATCCCATAAAAAAAGACAGTGGAAACGAATCCCTGTCTTTTATCACCCTAATAACCATTTACAAATTGAGTAATGGTTTCCCGTTCATTTTCTGTTAAATCTCTTTGTACAGTTTTTTCATATTCCTTCTCAATTTTGTCCTGATCCCCACGGTAACGCTCCGTATATTCCGCAATCGTTCTCAGCTTGGCTACTTCTTGACGAAACTCTTCTTTCGTAATCGGCTTTTGATGGGAAGGAATGTATGTATCTGCATCAAATGATTCCAATTCTTCTAAGAGCCGTAATGTTTCCTTGATTGTGTAGTTCTCCTTTTCGGCATACATATTTGGATAAATACAGTCACCGAGAAAAAGGATCTTATCTTCTTTCATATACACAATGGCGGAATCTGATGAATGATCGCCTCCAACATACTGTACGAGACACGTAACCCCACCAAGGTCAATTTCCAATCGTTTGTCATACGTCACATCAGGCAAAACAACCTTGATCTCTCGATGATCCTTATATTCTTCCTTGATTGCCTTGGCGCAAAACTCAATTTCCGTCCCTTCCTGAACACGCTCATCAATCGCCTCATCCGACCACGAAAATGGGATCAGCTTCTCCATTTCATGTTTGGTTTTTGCAGAAGCAATCGAAAGCGATTCAGATAACGCTGGCAGACCAAAAATATGATCCCAATGCCAGTGCGTAAGCACAACCATATCAGGAGTGGCGTTTTGTAACGTTTCTTGGACAAAATACTTGGCATGATCTACCGAGTTTCCTGCATCAATCATTAATGTCTTATTACTCCCTACGACCATACCTAGAATAGGTCGGTCCGTAAGCGATACTGGCGTGATATACCAAAAACTCTGTCCTATTTTGTGAATTGAGTGCATCGCATGCAGCCTCCTTTCATTTCTTCATATTTTGAGTCGAAATGAAATTTTTTACTCTGGTAAATAGTCATTCTTGATGTATTTTACTAAATCCCTTTAAAAAACCTTGATAGAGACTAATCATAACAAAGTTCTGAAATGAAGCGTATCGATTCTACACAAGATCTAATGTTTTTTGCAGGTTTTTTAATTGCACTGATATATTCACTTTAAACGTTACCTACAGAGTTTCAAATTAGATTTATACAAAATGATATGATACAAAAAACCACATCACATACTGAAATAACACAAGTATGTGATATGGTTTCTTCCTATTGCTATTCGTCTAATCCATAATAACTGCAAACAACTTGTCCAACAGACTTCGCAGCTACGAGTAGTGCATCTTCATCGATATCAAACTTTGGATGATGGTTAAAATAAGGTTGTTCTACCCCTTTTGGTGTACATGCAATGTAGAAAAAGCATGCTGGGAATTTTTCAGCATAATAAGCAAAGTCCTCAGATGGAGACATAGCTGGGAATTCCTTCACTTCTTTTATGTCCTTATCATCCATGCTTCGTAAGCTATCTGCAACCATAGCTGTCAGTTCAGGATCATTGTATAGAGGTGGATAATCTGGTGTATACGTCAGCTCACATGTGACGTCAAATTCTTCTTCAATCCCTCTTACAATCCGTTTCACTTCTCGCTCAATGGTTTCTTTTGTTTCGTTCGTCATATAGCGGATATCGCCTTCAAGCTCTACACTGTCCTTAATGACGTTGAATGTCCCTTTTCCATCAAAAGATCCAATCGTGATCACACCGATATCGAATGGGCTTAATCTGCGGCTCACAATTGTTTGGGCAGCTGTTACAAAATGGGCAGCAGCCACAATCGCATCGTTCGCTAAATGAGGAGAGGAACCGTGTCCACCTCTTCCTTGTACTTTTAACTTCATATATGCTCGTCCATTGAAGGAATAGCCCGCATGATAGCCTACTGTTCCAGCAGGACCCATAGGCAACAAATGAATGCCATACACAGCATCTAAATCATCAATCAAACCAGACGCTACGATACTTTTCGCTCCACCTGGTGGCACCTCTTCAGCATGCTGGTGAATGATTTTAATTGTGCCTGGAATTGACTCCTTTAATTGAATTAAGCAATCAGCTAAAACCAATAGGTAAGCCGTATGTCCGTCATGCCCACACGCATGCATAACGCCCTCATTCTTTGATTGAAACGGCACATCTGTTTCCTCTACAATCGGAAGGGCATCAAAGTCTGCTCGCAGACCAATTGTTTTTCCGGGCTTTCCGCCTTTGATTGTGACAACAATGCCATACCCATTTCCAACATTCGTATGGATATCAACATCTTTCCCTTTATAAAAATCTGTAATATACTGTGCTGTTTTTTCTTCTTTAAATGAGATCTCAGGATGTTCATGTAAATAACGACGTATGTTGATAATTTCCTCTTTACGTGATTCTAGCATGGACATTAATTCACTTTTCATCATGTTCGTCTCCTTTTTGAAGGTACAGAAAGAAGGTGACCCTCTCTCTGTACCAAATGATAAAAATGAGCTGAATACGAATTCTATTTTTCTTGCATGTCTTAATTAACAGCTTTCTTTGGTGCTTGGTAAATCTTTGAATCATCTAAGGTTTTACCAGCATTTTTTGGAACCATGACGACAATTGATAGAAGAGCTAGTACTCCAAATATGACGTTCACGATAATCCCTACTGTTGCAGCTGTCTCGACACTTCCATTCGCTGCAACTGAACTATAGACTGTTGCGGAAATCGCTACACCAATCGCACTTCCTAATGAGCTCGCCATTTTATAAACACCGGCAGCTTCCCCCACTTTATTAGAAGGTGCATTCGATACAGAAGTATCTGTCGATGGGGTTGCATATACGCCAAGTCCAAGACCAAATAAAGCAAATCCAATGAATACGACAATCGTATAAGCGACATCAGGCAAGAATGTTAATCCCATCACTGCGACACCAAAGGTTGAGATAATCGTTCCCCACACCATCGGCGATTTTGCACCTACTTTTTGAAGAATCTTTTCTCCGACACGAATCATCGCAAGCACAGCCGCTAAATAGCCAATCGATAGCATTCCTGACTGAAACGCTGTAAATCCTCGGCCCACTTGAACATATGTGTTAGCAACAACAAGTGTTCCAGCGATTGCATTTAGTAAGAAGTTTGAATAAGTAGCACCAGCGTATGGTTTATTTTTAAATAAAGAGAAATCAATGAGTGCAATTTCTTTCTTTTTCTCAACTTTGAAGAAAACAATCGCTCCAATCACCGTCACAACAGCAAGAGCCATAACAGCTGGGCTTGTCCATCCTAAGTCCGCACCAAATGTGATAAACACATTTAAAGCAACCATCGTGACGATAAAGATGGCTAGACCCATAAAGTCGAATTTAAATTTACCTGTGCCTTCTGCTTTGCTTTCAGGAGTATCTTTAATTAACAGCATCGCTAGCAGGGCAAAAATGATTGAGAAGATAAAGATCCATCTCCAACCCATATATGTTGCAATGGCACCACCTGCAAATGAACATACACCTGAACCTCCCCAAGAACCGATTGACCAGAAACTTAGGGCACGTTGTCTGTCTTTTCCATCAAAGTAAGCCTTCATTAAAGCGATCGTTGCTGGCATAATACAAGCAGCAGAAAGCCCTTGAATAATACGTCCGATAATTAATAATACCGCTCCTTGCGCTAAAACAAGGCAAAGTGAACCAATAATACTCAAAATCAACCCAATGTATGTGATTTTTTTACGTCCAATTTTATCTGCAATTCCGCCAGCCGCTACAATAAACATCCCTGAGAACAAGGCTGTTAAACTAATTCCGATATTTAACGTTCCTGGAGAAATACCTAAATCTGCTTGAACATCTGGAACTACATTGACCAATGCCTGTGCAAAAAGCCAAAAGGTAATAACACCAAACACAATCCCTGTGATCAACTTATCTGTACCTTTATAATTTGCCTCCATTGTTAAACCCCCACTAAATTTTTTTCATCCATTCATACAGAAACCGTATTGCATCAAGTAGTGACTAGCAGGAACATCTTGTTTCGTTTCTATACTATGATTATAAAAATTTAGTTCATATGAAGAGAGTCAATTTTTGTGCAATTCACCTGACAGCAAGGCCAAAAAATTAACCTCTCATGCTATTGAGGAAAAATAATGGGGTAGATTTTTGTCATCTATCTCAAGGAACGACTTAAAGCCCGACAAGATCTTTCCTTGAGCTTTCGCTCTGAGAAAAGTCCATCAGGCTCTGTATGAATCTCACTAGATAGAAAACCGTACCCTCGGCAACCATTTTCAATAGGCTTTTCGGATATCAAAAAAGTGAATCGCATTGCTTGTTAAATAGGAATAAAAGGACCAATCATTTTCAATCTCTTCATCGAAAATCTCTAAAGAAGGTCTACTTGAATTGATAATATAATCAATGATTTCCGTATCCATGCCATGCTTACTGTTCAAATTCAACCACTTTGTATATAACGCTCCATTATGTTTATCAAATACATGCTTGCGTATTTGATATTCTCCTTTAGGAATTCCAGAAATCGTTACATGAATTTCTTTATTCAGTTTCTGCAGGTATGTCTCTTCAATGGAGAAGTAAGGATTGATAATATTACAATTCATGAGAACCAATTGATATCCCCGGTCATTCTCTGTCATCACGTAATCCTTCCCTTGTGCGACAATCCGACCTTCCAGACGTTTTAAAAACATCAAGGCAAAATAAGCTGGACGTTTTCCATTTAAATAATGGAATAATTCTACACCATCCATTCGATAACGCTGATCTTTCCCTATGTCTTCATGTACAGTTGTATTAATCCAAAGGGCCACTGTTTTGACATCATTGGAGATATCTAATACATTTTTCAAGATTAAAGCTCCGCGGAAAAAGGTGCCATTCGTATACCTCGTATTACCTGATAATGTATTCCATGAAACAAGATGAAGTGGTTTTTCTATACTGTTCTTTTTTAAATAGAGCTTCATTTTATTCGTCTTTTCTTTGATGTAATCTTTGGCTAAATCGAAATTAGTATCTGCCATTTCTTTGAAGTCGATGATCTCATTTTGATTCGCATTATAACCGATAAAATCAATCGATTCTCCATGTTCTAACTGCCATTCATGATGTTGGCTTGTCCTTTCTTTTTGGAAAGAAAAAGGCATATACACGCCCACATGGATCGAAGGAATCATACTTTTCAATACTTGATACAATTTTAAATAAACCCTCTGAAGTTCTTGTGCCTCAACCCCCGTATAATAAGGCTCGTAAAACATCACATGCCATTGCTTCACAAACGACTCGCCGTAAAGCTGTAAGCAATGTCTGATGAACTGTCTGAGCTTTTTAAAATATTGTTCTTCATCTTTCGAGATATCTATATATTCCGCACGTATAAACAAAGATAAATCGTGCTTTTTCATAAAGGCCAAAGCACTATCAATATTAAAATACGGTGATGTTGTCGGAATCTCTTCATCTGTCTCTACCTCAGGAGGAATCGCCGTGTTACTAATGGGATGACGAACCCCGATATACGTTAACTGCAAATCCTTTTTGACATCTAGTATTTGAGAACGGACATCTTCTTTTAATAGCTCAACAATGTCTTCAATAATGAGAATATGATCAGGATACTGTAACTTCATTGGCTCAAGACCCGTCAAGGTGATCGGCAGCTTTTCATACCTTGTCTCTGGATGGCTATAAGATTTTTGATCATCCAAATTCAAGCTACTTAATTTTGCGATCACCTCTGATGGTTGGATCAGATTGGCAACATCTACCTTGTGATCGCTTTGAACAGAGTCCTCCTTTTGGACAATATGGCTATCACGATATGTATGTGGCGTCATTCCATATACTTCTTTAAAAAAGGCGGTAAAAGACTTTGTATTTGGGAAGCCATTATTCATCGCGATTTGCGAAATAGAATCAGATGTATACAGCAATTCCTTCATACTATGCTTCAGCCTGATACTCATTAAATAACGACTAAACCCCATGCCCGTTTTCTTTTTGAAATAGCGAGAAAGATAACTAGTTGAAAGATAATACTTCTTCGCCATCTCCTCTAGTGTGATCATCTGATCATAATTTTTTTCCATATAGTCAATGATTTGCAATAAACGTCGATCACCTATATCTAATTTCTGAATGACACTACCTTCTTGTTTAAAACTACGGATCAATATCAGAAGAATTTGGGAAATATAGGTAATCACTTCGATCCGATAGGATTCATCTTGTCTGTAATAACTCATCATCACATTTGCCAATAGCTTTCGAATTGCAAGAATCATCTCTTCTCTTCCAAGATCAATTTCTCTTGAATAACAATCAAATCGCTGATTGCGATATTGTGGATAATGATCATCCATAAACCCGTCGGAAATCGATAACATCATGACCCTATTCTGTTCATCCCCTTGAACCTGAAAAAGTTGATTACGATTCAGAACGAGAATATCGTTTTCTGACATCTGATAAAAACGACTCGATGTCTCTATTTTGACTTCACCACTAATGACCCAAATCATTAGTACCCCTTTGTTTATCTTTGGGGCCAGTGACTTAATGTGTTGAAAAGATATCTGGAAATCTGACAATGGATCATTCAATCCACTCACTCCTAACTACTTGTTCAATATAGAGTATGCCCCAAAATAGGTGCTGACACGTACTGACATTGACTCAACGATACACCATATTAGACTTTACAACTTTTTCAATCCAATTACTTGCGTATTCGAAAAGATCGTCAGTTGCTCCATCATAAACTCCGCAGAATATTGGAACTCACCTTGTATCCAACTATAAATCAACCCGAGCGTGGCATTCGTTTGATAATGTAAAAACGTCTCATAATGCACCGTACCTATTGTGGATTGAACCTCAATAAAGAGATCTTCTGAAAAAATTTGATGAAACAGCTCCTCTAAGCACTTTTTGAAATCGGCATGGCTAGTATACAGTGCATAAAATATCCGTTTGTTTTTTTCGATATATTCAAAAATTTGAATCGTTGTGGGAGCTAACGTGTTTACATTGATCCGTTGTTTATGTTCAAAAGGAGAGAGAATCGCTTCTCTTAATCCTTCTAATAAATCATATAAAGCCTCTTCTAGGAACTCCTCTTTATTTGAATAGTGGGCATAAAACGTGGCTCTATTTAAATCTGCATATTGTGCAATCATTGATACGGTAATCTCATGTTCAGGGAACTGTTCAATTAAATCAATATAAGCATTTCTTAAAGAACGTTTCGTCCTTTTCACTCTTCTATCCAGTTTAATTTTCATCTGTCCCGCTCCTGTTATCAAAATATCCGACAATATGATTATATCCGTTGTTTAACCTTCAATTGAAGTATTTTTGTTTACCTCATTTTTCACAATAGATGATAATTTGGGATTGTAGGGTACATTCAACATAACGTATGGGAGGAATTTTGGATGAAACTAGAAAACAAAATCGCTGTCGTGACTGGAGCTGCCTCTGGGATTGGTTATGCAATCGTCGAAAAATTCGTAAAAGAAGGCGCAAAAGTGATTGCTGGGGATATAACAGACAATATTTTTGAACTTGATCATACATTTGGTGAAAGCGTAAAAGCTGTCAAAGTAGATGTTTCAAAAGAGGCAGATGTTAAAAACTTAATTGAAAACGCTATCAATACCTTCGGAAAACTAGATATCTTATGTAACAACGCAGGAATCATTGGGGCATATGCAAACATTGATGAGTATACAGAAGAACAATGGAACCGAGTGCTCGGTATCAACATCAATGGACCTTTCTTCGGTATCAAACACGCAGTTCCTCATATGAAGCAAAATGGTGGCGGCTCCATCATCAATACCGTCTCCATTTCATCACGACACGCCACACCGGGTTCACCAGCATACGTTACCTCAAAAGGCGCAATGCTTATGCTAACACGCCAAGCTGGGCATGATTATGCACGTGATCACATTCGTGTAAACGGTGTTTCTCCAGGTGTCGTGAGTACTGGCATTTTAAAAGACGTAAACGATGACATGTTAAAAGTCTATTCAGAAGCCATCCCAATGGGAAGAATCGGCCAACCTTCCGAACTGGCCAACGTAGTTTGCTTTTTAGCATCGGATGAGGCATCTTATGTGACTGGGCAGACATATATTGTTGATGGTGGGAAAGATACTATTTAATTAAATATAACCTCCTAAGTAGTTGCTATAAAAATGCAATACAACTACTTAGGAGGTTTTTTATTGTAAATATTAACAAAAAAATAAAAATGTCTTATCGCTTTAATAAGTGTTTTGCTAACTGACGATCTTCTTTATCCTTCGTATTCACTGCAATACTTTGAATCATTTCCCTTGTCGCTATTTGTTGTGAATACGATGGAGACCATTCTTTTAGGACGCTTAATGCAAAGTACTGTAAATTTTCTATTCTCAGCGCAGCATGAATCAATGATAGGCCGACACCTTCATATTCATCTAAATCCTGTACAATATATTGTAGACACATCTCTTCATCATCTGAAAGATTTGATAACGGTAAATGGTTCTCTGCAAAATGGCAAAGATCTTGAATATGTTGGCGTTTATTTGTATCCATCACAGCGAAATATAATTCACTATTTGTCGGTTCATTCTCAAGCAACTCAAATAAATGCTGCACAACGTCTAAACGATAATAGAGAGCGACTTCAAGTGCTTGGACATGATGGTTTTGTTTTAACATATCCATTGCAAGTTGTGGCCATTTCCTGTCATTGATCAATGGCTGAATCGCTTCCTGAATTGCCAAATACTCATCTTGTTTCCATGAGTCATCAAAGCGCTCTTCCCACATTTCTTTATCATCATTTAAGAATTCACTGATTTTCATAATAGGATAAAAATCTTCAAGTGATTGACAGTGCATCTGTGCATGTTCAATAAAACGCGAAAGAACTGTGCTTGCATTCGGATAATCATCAATGCCGTGGTGAGAACTCTCTTCACTTATTAATGACAGAATGAGGAGACTCGCTCCATGATATAACTCTTTTGAAATCCTATCTTCAGATAGAGTGGCTTCAAGGTCACCATGAAGAGCGCAAGTATAAGCTAACGTTTCATCATTGATTGTATTTTGACAACCTTCTGTTAGTAACCATTGCTTGATTGCTGGCGTCGATGCTTCCAATTGCTCAACAGCTGAAACTTTCCCCCAGCCATGTACGGACTTTGCAAGTTGCCACACTTGTTCGTTCGCTTGAGTCGTGCCACTCTTTAAAGCAGATACAACGTAAGACGTAAATTCTTCATGCATGCCTATTGTGAATAAAAGCTCTTTGTATTTCTCACAATTCGTACATCCCAATACAATGACTGCAAATTTTACAACCTCTCGATGTGCTGCATGTTCAAGAAGCCATAACGCTTCTTGTTGTACAAGAGACTCGTCCCATTTTGCTTGCTGAATCCGTTTGATCAATTCGTCACTACATGTCGCCATATGATTAGACATGATCTTTTCATACGTGATCTTTCTTGTTTGATTTGTAGGGTGATGTAGTTGGTCTTCAAAAACTTTCAATAGTTTCTTCACATAAAATGGTGTAGGACCTTCATCTACTAAATAATCGAATAAGCCCGGAGCCCATCGCGATTCGTTTTCGTTATATAAATATTCATCATCTGGTAAACGATCATCTACTATTTTATGATGTGTTTGAATTTGTTGTTGGATAAAGGGAACGATCTTCTCTTTATGATCCCACGGAAGAAAATCTAACTTAGTGGAATCATCTAAAACCGTTTCATGACCTACTTTTACAATACAATTCAATCGTACATAACCACCAAGCTTAACGGATACCTTATGCTTTGTACCATCTTCAAATTCCAGTATCCCTGACAATCTCGAATATGGTAAGATGTGCGAAAATAGACTTTTCCGTTGTCTACTATCAACTGTCTTCCCATCAATGATCAATTGCTCTTCTTTTATCTGATTGATAATTTCGATAGAATGCCCTTTATAATCGATCTTCCACGTTTTATTGACTTCTTTTTCTACATCTTTCACTACATTACGCATTTCACGTTTCATGTCATCTTTAAAACCCATGAAATCCTCCTTAAAGTATGGATGGAATATATTCATCTACGTATCCATAAGTCTGATATTTACTTATTCTTATTGTCATGCATTTATATTTTCATCCTATATCATACGTTATTTATATAAGAAAATCCCCTGAATATAAAAAGGCATGGAAAAAAGAACTCCCCCTTACCTGTCTTGACAAAAATGACTGTCCGATAAATGCACCATTCTTTTATTCAAATGTCTTTCAACTAAACTGATACAGCTTTTCTTAATAAATTGCTCTTTATATTCCTCAACCTGCTCTTCTCTAGATCCATATAAATCTTCATCACTCTCAATTTCTATATGATGAGACTCAAACTTTTCATTTTCATATAAGTGGAAATGGAAAAACACATGTGCATTATCTACCATATGTTCAACAAATGACGATATATCATCTATTAATTCCTCATACTCTTCTTTTTCTAATATTTCATTAAGTTTAAAGTTACTATGAACATCTATTGAAATATAATTCTCCCTTGACTTTAACTCGTCCTCGGTCGCAAGTGGATTATCCTCAATTGTCGCTTTTCTCTTCATGTCTGTTATAGAAAAGTAGCAGTATGCATGATTGACTTTGAGTAACCTTACTTCCCAAATCTCAGTGTCAGCCAATCTGTACAGCCTATTAAATCTATACATATCCATCTCTCCTTGCTTACTGGCATCATAAAGCTTCTCTTTAAACTTCTATTTCTTCTAAAAGTGGTATTATCCGTCAGACGACTGACCAACGAACACTATCAATGAATAATAAAAAACTAACTTCCAATGGAGAATATAAACCAATTGCTGTGCTTAAAAGTGAAAGGTTATATGCAATAAAAAGAGCAATTCTACTCTTAACAGGTAATGTATATTTGATAACTTCTACTGTTTAGCGATTAAACATCATTCCCCTTCTTTCGTTCAGAACAGTCATAGATCCAAGTTTAGCTCATCAAAGAAAAGACTTCTATTACTTTTCCTTGTTAGATTTCTTTTCATCTGATTAATTTTCTACATCTATTAAGCACCTAACCTACGTTCACTACAGTTACAAAGAAATTAAGAAAAAAGTCATCATTGACTTTCACTCAAAACATTATGATTTACTTATTTTATATTCTCACTATTTAATAGCAGGTTTAGCTATGTTAGGATGGTAAACCAAAGGAGGAGGATATGTAATGAGTAGTAAATTAAAAAGTACCTTTATCAAATTGGCCGCTTCTCTATTTCTAATAAGCGCCTTGGCTCTGCCAACTTTACCTAAAGATGCAAATGCCACAAAATCACAGGCCACATATCAAGTGGAGAACCTTAATGATAGTGAATTAAAGATGACGTTTCATCATGCTAGTGTTCATATCGATTCTAAGGGAAATGCGATATTGGAAGATAAAATCACGAATGAAAAACAAGTTCTTCCTAAGAAATCGACCGATAAAAACAATCATCCTGTTACTTTGCATTATGAAAAAGTGAAAAATGGGATTTTAATTAAAGTGGTGAGTGAAAAAACAAGCGGAAACACCAGTACTCAATCTGTTGGAAAATGTATTCTAGGTACCAGCGGTGGGGCAGTCACTGGAGGTGGTACGCTCGGTCTGGCTGGTGCTGCTGTAGGAACCGTCACGATACCTGGCATCGGCACTGTAGGCGCTGGTGCCGTTGGTGCCATCACCGGTGCTGTTGGGGGAGCATTGACTGGAGCTGCTGCATCTTGTTTTTAATTGATAATAAAAAGGGTACTCTCTTCTTATCGTAAAGGGAAGGTGACCACAATGTACAAAATCATCATTCCATCTATACTAATCATTTTTTTACTTTGGATTCTATTACAGATTTCATTAGAGATGAGCATCTTTAAGAATCCAATGAATTATTTTATCTTATTTATCCTTTTCTTTCTTGTCATTAAGATGGTGAAAGAGAAAAAATAGGATCCTTATGGGATGTGCTAGAGGAGATGAATAAATTTCATCTCCTTTTAGCTAAGATTCACACTAATAGCATATTGTGAATTCACTTTATTATACGGTTCACGGTAACTAAGCTAAGTTCGATTTTCTATAAGGTATCATTTCGATGCGAATTTCCTTTTTCTTTATATCTTCATTTGAATAAGAGTTTAAATTGAATCCAATACGTTGAAAGCCTTTTTTCAAATAAAATTAGATGATTGTGTTTCTAATACAATCATTCTCACTCCCAATTTACGAGCTCGTTTTTGAGCCATTCTAAAATGCTACCAATACCTTTTCTTTTGAGCCCTTTAAAAAACACCTGAATGTTAATATTCAGGTGTTTTTCATAAACCTCATTTACTTATGAGACGGTTCACTGTGATGATTTATTCTACTTCACTAGCTAACATCCAAACTCTTTTAATAGGAATCTCTTTCTTAATTTCATCGCTTAGCTTTTCGTAGTTCTCGAAGATTTGTTGAATAATGGTTTTGGAATCCCATAGACGAACCTTAAAGAATTGCTTAGGTATTTCTTTCGTAACAGATGATTTGAAACCACTCCATGAGACTAACAGACCAAAGTCTGCACTATAATTACTCATTGTACCTATTAATTGATCTAATGTCGGTCTATCAAGAGGCGTGTCCGATGTTTTTACTTGAACACAAATTTTTGGATCTCCAAAACCAAGTGTATCGGAAGCTGCTAGTATATCTACACCGTGATCCGCACCTTCTGGACTTCTATACGTCGTAAACCCTTTTGCTTTCAAGATTTCCTCAACTAAATTTTCCATCTTATGTCCCTTAAATCGCTGAATAATCCTCTCGGAAATTTGGTCATAAATATATTCTTCTAAATCAATAGAAACCGTTTCTTCATTTTCCTCAACTAGTTCCTTCACATTCTTATTTTTTGGTACATACCAATTATGTTTACGCATTTCTCTCATGCGTTCTTCTGCATTATTTCTATGTATTTTACAAACCGTCATAAAAGCACCTAGTGAATATAAAATATCCTGATCAAAACGATCCCTCGGTATATCTTTTGCAATCCATTTTACATTGCGATAATGGTAATAAGGACTTCCAAGTGATTCGTTATAAACATAATCACCAGCTACCTCACCAATGTGTATTGTTCGATTAAACTTTGAAGGTAAGACGACTAAATCACCTTGCTCCATGGCATGTGCAATTGGCCAAATTTGCGAAGCCCAGTTGATAGCTGTTTTTTCTTTATCTAGATCATAATGTTCGATTAATCTTTTATATAGAACCTCTTTAGATTCAATTTCTTTTAAATCTATATTAAGATCATCCCAAGTCAGATAGACTCTTTCATCATCTAGAAACTTGTTTTCAAACTCCCCTTGTTTTCCAGCACGAAATAACCAAACTGTCATCCTATATTTCCACCCTTTCTAAATTCTTTTTAAAAAAGACATTCACATAATATGTAACGTTATTTATATTTAATTTTTGGAATTGCTTCAGTAAAATATGATGTCAACTAATGACTCGTTACTTTTCCGTATCGAACGTATGCTTTCTATTAGACGCCGTTGTATTTGAGCCAATCATATTCAGAATATACTACCATCAATTACTTGTATACCTAATATTTACTTTTATCTATTCCCTATATATACAAACGAAAATACTCCTATGATAGCGATATATCATTCCATTTCCCACAAACTTTTTTCCAGTATATCTAAATACGAGTTGTGATTCACCCTGAAAATAAAGTATAGTTAGTGTCTAATAAAACAATCATCTGATAAGGTTGTGTCAACATGCGTATTAATAAATATATAAGTGAGTCTGGAAAAGCATCTAGACGAGGTGCCGATAAATTAATTGCCGATGGAAGAGTTAAGATTAATGGTAAACGTGCAACAATAGGGAGCCAAGTTGAACCTGGGGATGACGTTCGAGTAGATGGAAATCCAATCCGAGTAGCAAGGAATAATGTCTATATTGCTTTAAACAAACCTGTAGGTATCACGAGTACAACAGAGAAACGTGTAAAGGGGAATATTGTTGATTTAGTCAACCATCCATTAAGAGTATTTAATATTGGGCGCTTGGATAAAGATTCGGAGGGCTTAATACTTCTTACGAACGATGGTGACATTGTTAATGAAATTCTCCGTTCTGAAAATAAGCATGAAAAGGAATATATCGTTTCGGTAGACAGGCCCATTACTCCTGAATTCTTGAAGAGAATGTCAGAAGGTGTCAAAATATTAGGGACAAAAACACTTCCCTGTAAAGTAGTTCAGTTATCAAAATTTGATTTCCAAATTATTTTAACACAGGGGCTAAATCGCCAGATTCGCCGCATGTGTACTGAATTAGGATACGAAGTTTACCGATTGCAAAGAATCCGAATCATGAATGTTCAATTAGGCAAACTTCCTCCTGGACAGTGGAGAGATTTATCCAAGAAAGAACGAACTCAATTATTTAGAGAATTAAACTACGAGCCAAAAGAATGGTAAAAACTATAGAACATCAAGTTTAGTAGAATTGTCATCTCCAAATAAAGGGGCAATCTTATTATAATTAAATCTTAGTGCGTCTTTTCAAGAAAGAAGCTAACCATAAGATTTACATTAATATATAAACGCAAACCACTCCTGAAAATGTAGCAATGGAGTGGTTTCTTTAATAGAACTTATTTAGACCGCATGATACAATTTTCTTTTTGTGTTGAAATCACCACTCATATCATTCCAGATTATTGTATGTTTCACTCATGACATTGTGTTTTAGAGCAGGATATGAGGTGGACTTAATATTTTCTCCAATTTAACCATTTATTACCCCCATGTTGATACTAAGTTTTAGTCGATATATGTCGATACATAGTATATACAAGACTAACTTACTATATTGGAGGCAAGAAACCCTTATGAAAAAGACATCGTCGGTAAAAACAGAAAAAAAGGGGCTCAAAACTAGACTTTCAGATTTTTGGAAATTTAGCAAAAGACAGTCCAAATTAATGAGAAATCGTTTAATTGCGTCATTTTTAGCTGTCCTTCTCATTCCTAGTGTATTGATTGGATACTTTTCGTATGAAAGCGCTAAACAAGAGATAGAGCTTAAAATTAAAAATGGCATATATTCTAATGTAGGTACCGTAATGAGTCTACTGAAGTTACATACTACGCCAGCAATCCAGAACCTTGAATTGTTAGCATCTGATTTAGATTCTGAGAGCATAACCTCTGCTGAGACTCAACAGAAGTTGGATTTGATCCTGAGCACTCATCCAGAAATCGACAGAGCTATTCTTGCGAATGATAAAGGGGAATATATCATCCACCCTAAGGTTGAAACTAGTGATTTTAATCCAATAGAAGCTAAATGGTACTTGGAAGGGATGAACAAATCCGGACAAACTGCTTTCTCATCCGAGACTGCTGATGAATCTTTAACTGGGAAATTCGAATATAACTTTTCACATACTCTCAAGGATGGTCAGGGTGTATTGAATTTCAGCATTAATCAAGGTGTGATGGCGGAAGGGATAAATTTCGCAAAGATCGGGGATAACGGTACTCTGATCGTAACAGATGAGAATAATACCATCATAACGGGTACTGGGTATATATTTGATATTAATTACTTTACGCCTGGAGGAGTCTTTGATGCCGGTAGTGGTAAAGATATCCCTGATGACAAAGAAGAGAAGTACTCTCAAATAACCAAATCCCATTCTACTCTCGAAGGCAATGAATTGGAATTATATTCGACAACAGAACCTATGACAGGTTGGAAGATTTCTGCCTTGATTGGTACGGGGGATTATACTGAAGCAGCTAAACCGATCCTTAGAACAACCCTTTTGGTCATTAGTATTGCCTTTTTATTAACTGCTGTATTAGTGACGATTACCATCCGTACGTTCATCATTCCTATCAGAAAATTAAAACAGGGAACCAAGAACGTAAGAAATGGAGACTTGACCAATAAAGTAGATCTAAAAAGAGATGATGAATTCAAAGCTCTTGCTGATGACTTTAATGAGATGACGTTATCCCTTTGCTCCGTGGTTACAGAGCTTGGTCAAACCTCTACAAAGCTGGCATCCTCTTCCGCAACCATTAAAAAGAGTACGGATCAGACCGTTCAATCTGTTCAGGACGTAGCGGAAACTCTACAAGTAAGTGCAGAAAGTGCCATAACTGGAGCAGAAACCTCCAACCAAACGGCGATAGCTGTAGAAGAAATGGCCACAGGCGTAGGCTCTATAGCAGAGGCAGCCAATACAATTGTAGATTCGACCGGTCAAACAGAGCAGGATGTTGCAAAAGGTAGAGGGTCTATCGAAAATGTAAGTGATCAAATGAAACGCATTCTAGAAGCTGTAATGGAATCTTCAGATATGATCGGAGACTTGGCTAATCTTTCTATTGAAACAAGAAGAATGAATGAAGCGATCACTGAGATCGCTAGTCAAACTAACCTACTGGCCCTTAATGCTGCAATTGAGGCAGCCAAGGCTGGTGAACAAGGACGTGGATTTGCCGTCGTTGCTGGAGAGGTACGGAAGCTATCCGAACAATCCAAGCATACTGCTGATGAAATCAGTGAGACGATTACGAAGATGGATAACCTGATCCAACAGTCTAATTCCACTATGAATGGTAACGTAAGGACTCAGGTTGGTGAGGGTCTACGTATCAGTGAAGAAGCAGCATCCCTGTTCGCTACGATCGAACATTCAACCGCCCGTATTATAGATCAGATACAAAGTATCTCTGCTGTATCTGAACAGATGTCAGCAGGAACTGAGGAAGTTTCAGCTTCTGTTCAAGAGCTTGCGAAGATTTCGGAGTATACCGCGGATGGAGCGCAAACAACTTCAGCGACAGTTGAAGAACAGTTAGCTTCTATCAATGAGATTGCTCATACTTCCCAAGAGCTTGCTGACATGGCAGATAATCTTCAAAAAGTAGTCTCCAAGTTCAATGTAGGGCAATAACACGCAAGTTCCAAGTCGTTCATGATCATAACTATAAAAAGTGTAGGTCAGATAACTATCCACCAGGATAGTTATCTGACCGTATACAGCAAAAAACTCAGGCATTACACCCTGAGTTCTTTGCTGTATAGAGTTTTATTCTATTTTAAAAAGCAAAACGTAATCACGATTTTCATTAGATCTTCTTCTCTGTAACGCCCGATATCATGTTGACTTACTAACCTTGGTAAGATCACTTTTTTCTTTTATCAAGTGAGTCTTGATATCGTACAGCTTTATAGCTTTATAGCTTTATCTAAATCCTTGCTATTAGTCTGTGGTCTACCTCGAATACCCCCTGCATGGCTTTCCCTGATAGTATCTCACTTTACTAAGAAAATCAAAAATAAAGCTGTTAAGTTTACTAAACAGCTTTAGAATAAGAATACTTTTATTAATAATTTACATACCCATAACCAAGAAAATATAGCGAAATCTCTTAAATAAACGAATAAAATCTAAAAGCTACTCTACAGTTACTTTATATTCTTTTTTTTGAGACCTAAACTCTTTATTCTTTGTTATCAAAAATTTCTTTAACTTGTCTGTGGTTTCTTTACGTTCAAATATCTTCCTATCTAACAAATCAAGTTTTTCTATAGTTGCCATTTCTTTTATATTTTCAATAGATTTCTTTATAATTTTATTAGTGCTTTCTTCTTTTAATAATTTCTTTTTTATCTCGTTAGATAAATTCTGAACTTCTCTTGAATTAAGTTTAGGACTAAACTTACCATCTTTAACAAGCATATATTTTACTGTCATTAGTACATGCCATTTCATTCTAGTAAAACTTTTGTAATCTTTATTCTTTCTAAAGAATGACTCTACTCTATAATAAAGCAAAGCACTTATAAAATACGGTTCTAACTTATCATTATCCCTCAATATTTCATCTTTAACTTTTCTAGCTACAGTTCCATAATGTCCTGAAACACCATGAGGATTGTCCAAAAACATTGAAGTGACTGATTTAATTTGTTTTGGGATATTTACTATTTTAGTCTGAGGAATATCTTGATTTCTATACTGATTAGATCTTCTTTCATAATAGAGATGTACATCTATTTGTTCTCCTCTTTGAGAATTATAAAACTCCTCTAGTAATTTGTGAAAATTATTTAAAGCATCTAATTGTTCTGGTTTAAGTCCAGTTTGACTGTTGGTTGATTTAACAATCTCATTCTTTGTACTCTCATCTTTTGTAGCAATTATTTTTAAAGGAATAGAAATACCATGTTGTTCCAAATCATTGAAACTATCAAATATCACATTGCTAGTCTGACATCCATTTACAATTTGATAATTAAGTAACGTGAATTTTTCACCTACTGGTTTAATTTCGTCAGCGACTATTGTCACTCCATTATTTAGAATACCAAATAATTGTGACTCGTTATCAAATAATCTTTTTTGCATGTTTTTATTTACCTCGTTAGTTTCTACCCCCAAATAATCGCGAATATTATCCTCAAATACATTTTTTACTCCTTTTGTTTCTTCATCAACTAATAAATTCATATATTCTACTATATCTACTAAACCAAAATAAGCTGATGTAATTTTATCTCCATCATAAGCATATGTGATATTTTTTGGAAACTTAAATGTAGCTTCTAAGTCCGAGTCAATTTTTCTGTATAATTTTTGTATTTCTTTAATACCTAATGGTATAAACTTCAAATCATCTGAGAGTACTCCAGTTCCCTTTAAAGCCTTTATACCATCAGAAATTGATATATGAATATCCTCACTAAGTTCTGTTGATGCAGAGTTTGTAGCATAATACATTGTACAAACAGGATTTCCTTTTCTAAACAAATGAGAATTATCATAAATAATATTCTTTAATTCCCAGTATTTATCTAATTCGGGTATTGAGCATTTTTCTTCGTAAATAAATTTATGTACGTTTTTAAGGAAATAATTTATATCAGAATCAGAAAAGTTCTCTGATGTTTTTGATTGAGTAAAAATAAATTCTACAGACAATACTTGTTTTTCATCTATTAAAACTTTTATATCTTCTTCATTCAAAATGATCTTATTATTAACTAAAATTGCTATACCATCAATCGCTTTTGCTGTACCAGTTTGAAGCTCCTGAAAGTTTCTTTCTGAGTCAATAACATGATTGTTTAAGACACAATAATTTATAAAATCTTCAAATACTACACTTTCATTAGCATTTTCAATTTCAAATTTAGTTTTAAATTCTCTAAGAAAACTTTTCATAATAGGATTTTTCATTTATATTCTCCTTTTAATAGTAGTAATAATATTTATTTGAAAGATATTTAACTTCACTTATGATAAGGCTCCCCCCGCAAAATCCGAAACGCCCGATACACCTGCTCCACCAGCACCAACCTCATCAACTGATGCGGGAACGTCATCCTAGAAAACGACAACTTCTCATTCGCACGCTGCATCACAGCATCACTTAATCCTAGCGATCCACCGATCACAAAGCACACCTTGCTTTTTCCGTATATTGCCAGCTTATCTATTGTATCGGCTAATTCTTCGGAGCTTTTCATTTTTCCTTCGATTGCTAAGGCAATGACGTGGGCGTCTGGGTTGATTTTGTTTAGGATGCGTTCGCCTTCTTTGTCTTTGATGATTTTCATGTCTTGATCGCTGAGGTGTTCGGGTGCTTTTTCGTCCGCGAGCTCAATGATCTCAATTTTGGCATAGGCTTGTAATCGTTTTGTGTATTCGGCTATGCCTTGCTTTAAATATTTTTCTTTTAATTTTCCTACTGTGATAATTGATATATTCACAGGTCATCCCCACCTTAAGAACAAGTTATTCATATGAGTTATCAACAATTGTGGATAAAATTTGTGTATTTTGTGTCCGATCATTCGTTCCCCACTATATATATTGCGTGTTCAGCGCACAATTCACAGGCTGTGGATAAACTGTGGGTATGTTCGATTTTTCTGAATTCTGGCGGTGTTTCATGATCATCTATGTACATGTCTAGGACGGTTTCGATATGTTCTTCACATGAATAAAATAGTTTGTGCATATGTCTCTTTTTCCTCCCATACGTTCTCTGGTTATTCACAAGTATTTCGCTCATTGTTCAATATAACCGATTTATTCACATGTTAATAGTCTTTTGCCATTTTACTCACGCTTTATCCACAGCAAAAAGAAAAAGCCTCCACTCCTTGTGAAGGCTTTTTTTCTAAATAAACGGATTATAAAATCTCGTTCCTCTGACAAATGTAATCACGAGCGACACAATCAGTACCGCTCCGACAAATAATAGCGCCGTATAATCTGCTTTTTGAAAGTCTTTGGCGGTGTACCATGTGCGCTTTTTATTCTTTCCGAAACCGCGTAGTTCCATCGCGTTGCTAATTGTCTCAATCCGCTCTAAACTCGAGAAAATGAGTGGCATCACGATCGACAAGGCATTTTTGATTCGTTTCCCTAGCTTTTCGTTCTTTGATAAATCGATGCCTCTTGCTTGCTGAGAAATCGCAATCGTTCGATAATCACGCTGGATATCAGGAATATAGCGTAAGGCAATTGCGACTGCGTAAGAGATCCGGTAGCTGACCCCAATTCGGCTGAGCGATGAGGCAAATTCACTTGGATTGGTTGTCACAATAAATAAGAGTGCCGCTGGCATGACCGTTGCATATTTCAATGTAATGTTCATTTGATAGAAAAGCTGTTCCAGCGTGACATTGTACCAACCTACAAGATGAAACAACTCGTGTTTCGTTCCGTAAATGGCGACACCTTGCTGAGGAGCAAAAATGTAGATGGCGATATTGTTGATCAGTAGAAAAATCACCAGCACGATGACGACGAACGACACATCACGAAATCGCACCTTCGACAGCTGAAAGAATATGATACTGGCCACCAGCATAAAGACAAGGATGCCTGTATCATACGTGAGCATCGCTGCGGAAGACCATAAAATAAAGCAAATAAGCTTGGTCGCCCCTGTCAGCCGATGAATCGGAGATGGACGATCAATATAGGATAGTACATCTACAGCCATGTCATTCTTTCCTTTCTGTCGACCTCAATGAAGCGATCCACAAGTTCATTTGGATTGGGCCAATCTGCTTTTAATGCTAGTTCATATAATGATGTTTCCTTTAAACTAGCCTTTTGCACAAGTAACTGATCTGTCAGTATGTTAGCAGGTGTATCATCTGCTATTTTTTCTCCATCTGAAATCACGATGGTTCTAGTTGTGTATTCCAGCATTAAGTGCATATCGTGTGTGATCATGAGAATGGTCACACCTTGTTTGTTGAGCTGTTCTAAAAACGTCATCATTTCTGTATAATGTCTGAAATCTTGTCCTGCGGTTGGCTCATCAAGGATGATGATCTCCGGCTCTAATACAAGGATAGACGCGATGGTCACACGTTTTTTCTGTCCAAAACTAAGGGCTGAGACGGGCCAGTTCCGGAATGGATATAGCCCGCACACCTTGAGGACACGCTCGACACGTTCTTTTATGTCTTCCTCCTGTACTCCTCTCAGCACAAGACCAAGGGCTACCTCATCAAAAATCATTTGTTTGGAAATCATTTGATTTGGGTTTTGCATGACAACGCCAATTCGTTCGGAGCGCTGTTTGATCGTGTCTGCTGTGATGTCTTCACCATTTAAAAGGATGGTTCCTTCAGTTGGCTTTTCAAAAGAACAAAGCAGCTTAGACAATGTCGTTTTGCCTGCCCCATTTGCACCGGCAATGCTGATCATTTCTCCTTTTTTTATAGTGTAGGAGATGTTTTTGAGTGTATTTGGTCTCGTCGGGTAGTCAAAACTAAGATCACGTACCTCAAGCAAGTCTTGGGCATTGTTCGCTTCTACCTGCTTCTGGGACGATTCCATCCACTGCTCGATTTTATGCTTTGCATCATCATCTAACGTCAGACGCTGTAATTGGGCTAATGAATCTCCAGATTTGATAGAAATGCCCGCATACTTCATTGCCTTCACATACAATGGCTCACGTAAATACGCTTCTTCCAATACATTTGAAGCGAGTAACTCATCTGGTGTCATGTCTGCCACAATGGTTCCGTCATTGACGACAATGATGCGGTCTACATGCCGATAGAGTACGTCTTCTAAACGGTGCTCGACTATGACCACGGTCTTCTTTGTCTCTTTTTGCAGACGATCGATGAGGTCAATGACTTCTTTCCCCGTTGCGGGATCAAGGCTCGCCAGGGGTTCATCAAATAGTAAGATGTCTACATCATTGACAAGTACACCTGCAATGGCGACGCGTTGTTTTTGACCGCCTGATAGATCATGCACAGATGAAGCGAGTTTACCGTCTACCTCTGTTAATCTCGCTGCTTCTTTTACACGTTCTTTCATCTCTTCACGAGCGACTTGGTCATTTTCAAGCGAAAACGCAATGTCTTCCCCAACCGTCATTCCAATAAATTGTCCATCTGGGTCTTGTAAGACCGTTCCGACAAGCTGTGAAAGGGAGAAAATGTTCTCTTTCTCTGCATTCTTTCCGCCGATATGAAGGCTTCCTTCCAATGTACCTTTATAAGACGCAGGAACTAGCCCATTGATACAATGGGCTAGTGTGCTTTTTCCTGATCCAGACGGGCCTGCGATGAGGACTTTTTCTCCTTCATAAATGGTCAGGTTAATATCTTTCAATGTGGGTTCTGATTGACTGCGATACTTGAATCCGAAATGTTCGAATTGAATCATCGGTTTCTTCATGTATGTGTCCCACCTTGCTTCATGATGTCTCCTTCGTCAAACTGCCGCTTTTGCTTCTCGTTCTTGCATAAGCCGCGATGATGATCGTTCCAATCACACCAACTGTGATGATGTTAGAAATCCCTGCGGCAAACCCTTGTAAAAATACTTTATTGACTGGCTCTGCATAAATCACAATATCAAGAATTGGTGCAATGACAAACCAGCCAATAGCCTGTGTGATGACTTGCACTACATTGAAGAAGATAATTTTCTTCAAGCCGAAGATTCCTTCCTCTACATTTAAACGTTTTGAGATAAAACCGATCATTAATCCGACAAAGCCAGAGACAATGATCCAGCTCCACCAAGGGCCGAATAGCGTCGCATCTTTAATGAGATGGCCAATAAAACCAATGAGTGCGCCTGCAACAGGGCCAAATAATACAGCCATTAACGCAAGGAATGCATACGATGTTTCAATTTGTGTATTCGGAATGCCAGTTGGAATGGAGGCGAAGCGACCTAATATCACAAAGACGGCTGCGCCAATTCCGATGGCAACGACAGTTTTCGTTGAAAGTTGTTTACCTGCCATGATGTTTCCTCCTTCTTATTCGTATATAATGCGCGGAGCTTTGCGAATCGAAAGGCGCCAGCCTGTGCCTGTACCGATGTGATAAGCCTTTGCAAATGACCCTTGATTGATCGCCACGCCTAGATGATCAAGTGAATTTACATATACGAGTGGTTCGCCTACCTTTAAATCGGCAAAAGATCGTCCATAGGTCATGATATTTTTATACACATTTTTCGGGCCGTTGGCAATGGTAACTTCTATTGAATCGCCATAATTAATTGAAAGTTGTTCAAATAACGTATGGTGAATGTTTGTCCAAAGGTTTCCGAACCGAACATCCAAAATATCAATCGTCCCTGTAATCACCTCATCTTCTGCAAATGCCTTGACAACTGGCAGGTGAATAATGTCGTCAATATTGGCCTTTGGTCCTACCTCTTCAAAGGAAATGACGCCTGATGCAATTCTTGCACCTGTATATGCATAAATATCTCTTCCGTGGAATGTATGTGATTTCCCTGACTTCGGTAATCGGTTAATGGTTTCATCTAAATAACGTGCTTCAACGATACCAATATCCTGTGCCAAGTGTGTCAATGTTCCATTATCTGGTGTGATGATGTAGTGAGAGCTTGTTGTCTTGACCACAAGACTCTTACGATCAGAACCTACGCCTGGATCTACAACAGATACAAACACGGTTTCCTCTGGCCAGTATGTGACCGTTTGTAGCAGCCTATAGGATGCTTCCCAAATATCATATTGTGGGATGTTATGGGTTAAATCAAAGATGCGAATGTTGCTGCTGACAGCATTTGCTACTCCGTACATTGCGCTGACAGCTCCGTCATCAATACCGAAATCTGATTGTAAAACTAATGCATGTTCACTCATGTTAATTCTCCCTTTCATTCTAAAAGTGGTTGTGGTGTTTCACGTGGAACATTTGAACATTTGTATGAAAAAAGTGGAAAATAAAAAATACCCCATCCTTATCTGAATCATAAGGACGAGGTATTTGTCTCGTGGTACCACCTTTATTTACTGTTAGCTCGCGCTAAACAGCCTCTACAAGTACAAAGCTCCAATCTGGCTCATATACTGTGGTTTTGATAACGAGTACCAACTCTCGTCGTAACCTACTAATATCATGGATATGTTCAGCACGAGGCTCAGAGACCATTTTTCGAATCATTATTTTTGCTTCTTTTCAGCTACCGAAGCTCTCTGTGGAAAAATTGATGATTGTACTTTCTCTCGTCATTGCCTGTTTAACTATTTTGAATTAAAGCTATCATACATGATGTATTTTCATAAAGCAAGATATATTTCTGAACATTTTAAAAATACAATAATTTCTAATGAATGAAAAGGGATTCATTTTTTAAAATTTAAACAAATGTTAAAGCGAGAGATATGGAGTCTTTCTTTTCCAGCGTTATAATAAAGAGGAAGGGAGGGAGTAGCGTGTGTGGACCATCTGTATGAATGAGTTTAAGCAACTCTTAAAAAGTACAAAATCTATTTTCATGATTGTGATGATTTTCATCTTATCTTCTATTGTATCTAGCCTTCCATTGGTGGGTACATATCAAGATCACTGGCAACAAGCGAAGGATCCCTATTCTATTGGGAATGAACTCGTGATTTCTTTATTTGGTTTCTTCCTCATTTTTTTATTGTCTCATGATATTTTAAGTCGCGAAATTCACTTAAAAACGATTCGTTTTCTTGTCAGTAAAACAACCCGCTTGAACATTGTCATCGGGAAATATCTTGGGCTGATGCTGTTTTGGATCAGTTGTATTATGATAACGTATGTCTTGAATATGGTCATTTCACACCGATTTCTATTCTCTGATGCATTGGAAATATTAACCTTTATCAGTGTAGGGATCTCATTTACTTTATTTTTATCCATCCTATTTCCAAACCCGCAGCAATCGATGTTTGTTGGGATGTTATTTTCCTTACTATTTCCAATCGTTAGTGTGATTTCTGTTATTTCGTCAGAATGGTTTATCCACTGGTTTCAATTCATCACTCCTTATTTTTATGCACGTTGGAGTGAGCCGTCGACTTTTATGCTGATGAATGTTGGAATGACAGCTATGTTGCTCATTGGAACAGCGCTCCTGTTTCAAAGGAGGGATGTGTAAGTGCTTCATACGAAAGGATTGACAAAAATATACCGGTCAAAAGTCGCGATAGATCAAATTGACCTGGATGTTCATCAAGGAGACATTTTCGGTCTCATCGGACCTAAAGATGCTGGCAAAACGACTTTCTTTAATATCGTGACAGGTATCTCCCGCCCCACTTCTGGTTCATTTACGATGATGGACAAGTCTCCACTCAAAAAAGTGAGGCATCATATAGGGGTATTGCCTGAATATACGGATTTATACGAAGGGCTTACAGCGATTGAGCATATTGCCTACCTATCGAAAATTACCGGTGCGCGCCAGAAAACGAGTTACTATGAAGAATTGCTCGAATTTGTTGGTTTACAGCGCTATCAACAAGAGAAAGTTGGTGCCTTTACACCTGGTATGAAGAAGCGTCTAGGCATCGCACAAGCCATTGCCCATCAGCCTGATTTCGTTTTACTCGATGAGCCATTTGCTGATATCGATTCAGATTCAATCGTGCACATCCAGAGAATCATTCAAACCTTAAAGTATGAAGGGAAAACGGTATTTTTAACAGCAGATCGTCCAATGTTTACTAGTAGTATTTGTACCAGAACAGTTTATATATCTGAAGGAAAAATAGTGCCCCACAGTACTCATCCTCAAGTGAAAACCATCATGTCCACAAACATTCGTGCAACTTTCAAGCATTCATGGATTGATGATGAGGTAAAGCCTGTCCTCACCCAGTACTTGCAAAGTGTCGGGACAGACCTACTGCTCTGTGATGACGAAACCTCATTATTGATCCGTTCAGAAGCCCAAATCCCAGCCATCATCCGTGCTTTCGTTCAATGTAAAATAGATCTTTACCGGGTCACGGCGAAAGATGACATGATTTCCTCATAGACAAGTACCGTACGTTGCCCGCACGGTACTTCTCCTTTGTTTATAGTCGTTTGGACATGTAGATGCCTGTTTCTGAAAATCCCGTCTTTTCATACAGTGAACGCGCAATTTGATTATGGGCAAACACATGTAAGGAAAGTTTTTGCACCCCTAATAATTTCGCTCGCTTTTCTAATGCTGCAATGGCACGTTTCGCCAATCCCTTTCCCCGATACGCCTCAAATAAGAAAAAGTTATAGATAAACCCTTCTTTTTGAGGATGATCTGGATCAAAACATAGCCAAACCCAACCTATCACCTGTTCCCCATCTATGATGTTCCACAGCTCATGGTCCTCTGTATGGATGCCTTGCGGAAGCAAATGATGAAACTGATCTTCTGCGTTTTTGAAGGCTTCTTCTTTCGCCCATGTCCCTGCCAAGATCTTATTCTCTGCATAATTCTTTATCGATTCCCCTATCAATGAATCATAATCCGTTTGTGACATCGGTTGTAGTGTAATCAATTTGAACGCCCCCTTTCCTCTAGCTTATGAGGAATATAAAGAAAAAACCAGTCCCGTCTTGGAACTGGTTATCCCCCAAACTGATCGGTTTGAGAAAGTTTGATCTCGACCGACTTTTTCTTTCCGCTTCTGTAAAATTGCACTTTTACCTTGTCGCCGACTTTCTTTTGATACAAATGTTTACGCAAATCGACGATATTCTTTACGTCTTGATCAGCAAAAGATGTGACGACATCCAATTCTTTGAGTCCTGCTTTAGCTGCTGGTGACAACGGTTCAACGCTCATGACGACGACACCCATTGTCACCTTTGATGGGAGCTTTAACGTTTCATGCCAATGATAGCTCGCAATATCTTCAAGTGATTTCATACCAACTCCAAGATACGGACGTTTGACTTCACCATAGCGCTCTAAATCCTCTATGACAGGAATGACCAAGTTCGCTGGAATGGATAGTCCAATTCCTTCAACCGCTGATTCTGCAATCTTCATCGAGTTAATTCCGATGACTTTTCCGTCCATATTGATGAGTGCACCACCGCTGTTTCCTGGGTTGATGGCGGCATCGGTTTGTAAAACCTCTGCATTCCAATCGGTCTGTCCGTCTCCATTTGAATCGACAGGGATAGCACGTTCCGTTCCGGAAATGACACCTTGGGTCACAGAGCCTGCAAATTCAAGCCCTAACGGATTTCCAATGGCAATCACAGGCTCACCTGGTTGCACATGATCTGAATTGCCGAAGGTGGCGGTTTTCTGAATCTTATCGCTCTTAACCGTCAGTACAGCTAAATCCATGAGCTGATCGCTTCCTACAAGCTTCGCCTCAATTCTCGTCCCATCCTGAAGGCTCACTTCGAGCTGATTGGCACCACTGATGACGTGGTGATTGGTCACGATATAAAAGGTGTCATCCTTCTTTTTATAAATCACACCCGATCCGCTGCCCGCCTCTCCAGCTTCCTCCCAAAAGCTCGACTTTTGAATATTAATGACTCCGACAACCGTGTCAGACATGTTAGATACAACTTTTGTGACTGCATCATTGACCTTCACATTGACGGTTTTTACTGAACCTTGTGAAGCCTGCTGCTCTCCATTTGACTGCCATCCAAAGAGATTCCCGTCGTTTCCCGATACGTAAGGAAAAAAGAATCCCATTAAAAAAGCCCCTACCAATACACCGATCAAGCCCGATAGGAAATATCCTTTTCGGCTTCGTCTCGGCTTCCACTCTACATCGCGATAATCCACTATGTTTCCTTCCTTTCAGTGAATAGATGTTTATAGTGTTGGTAAGAAGCTTCTATCTTAATCATACGTTTATAAAATTATACGGCGCAAAGCGGGGTTGCTTTTTTCGGGTCTGTATCATATAAATCAAAGCCGTCTCCCACAACAAAGCCTTTCATTTCAAGCGTCTGCTGGACCGCCATACGGGCTAAATCCTTCATATTGTTGTCTTGGCTTAAATGAGCCAAATAAATGCGAGACGTCTCATCACCAATCACATCTGTCATCGCAAGGGCCGCATCTTCATTTGATACGTGTCCAACATCACTCAGAATCCTGCGTTTAATGCTCCAAGGGTATCGCCCCATTTGCAGCATGCCAACATCATGATTGCTCTCAAATACGAAGGTATTGGCTGATTTGATAATCCCTTTCATACGATCACTAACATAGCCTGTATCCGTCATGAGCGCCAGCTTACGCCCTCCGTAATGGAACACATAGAACATCGGCTCTGCCGCATCATGAGATACACCAAATGACTCGACATCAAGACCGCCAAACGATTGAACTGTCTCCATATCAAAATGGAACTTCTGCTCTGTCTCGATCTTCCCGATATGAGACTCCATCGCCTTCCATGTTTTCGCATTGGCATAGATCGGTAGCTTGTACTTTCTCGCCATGACACCTAACCCTTTAATATGATCTGAATGCTCATGTGTCACAAAAATACCATCCAAGTCTTCAGGCTTACGGTCAATCTGGCCAAGTAGCTCAACCATCTGTTTCCCGCTTAAACCAGCATCCACTAAAAAGGCATGCTCGTCTGTTTCTAAATAAAATGCATTCCCCGTACTTCCGCTCGCTAGTACACTGAACTGCAAGCTCATGTTCTCTCACTCCAATGAAGATTTATCTTCTTTATCTAAATGATCAAGTGTTGAGCCATCGATGGCATTGATCAAATATTCTTCTTCCGTCTTTTTCTTTGAACCGGCTGTTACGGTTTCAAGTTCCACTCGCCATACAGGCACCATGACTTGTGTGCTTGCACCTGGATATTGTGTATAGTAGCCTAGCTCTACCTTTTTCACCGTTGAGTTCGGACTCAACATGTTTTGCGTATACAAGTCCTTCACTGTTTCAAGCGCTGGGACAAGCGTTTCTTTTCTGACTTCATTGATGGATGTCACCATTGACTGTTCGTACGAAACAACTTCGTTTTGATCGTTCACATTCAACGTGATTTTTCCAATGTTGTCTGTATCGTCTAAGCCTTCTTGGAAAATGTATTTTCCTTTATAGGTTTGAAAAAAGACGATTTTCCCTGCCTCTTCATCGATACTCCAAAGCTTATAGTTCTTTCCATCCAACAAACGCTGGTTCACTAAGTTGGTGACTGCTGTTTTCATATCCTTTTTTGGCAAAGCGATCGGATCATTAAACGTCATCTCAAGCAACGTAACAGGATCATCTTTTTCTGTTTTCGGGAATGTGCTCTTGGTCTTTTGATCGATTAACCCGTCCACATCCTTTTTCGTGAATTGCCTTTTTTCAGCTGTAATACGGTATCCGATCTTCGCTTCATCTGATAGATTACCATATTTGATCCCATCTGCCTTCATTTCTTCCAATGTATCGGTCTTTTCTATGATGGCAAAATGGTCGGTTGATCGTTTTTCAAAGTATTGAAAACCAAGAAAGATGTCGAGAACGAGAAAAGCCACAATGAAGATCGTTTTGGTCTTATTCCACTCCATTCTTCTCGCTCCCCTCTGCCAACAAGTCATTCGACAACATGACGATCTTGCCATTATATTTCATACACCATACCGGCTCCAACCAAACAAACATGGTTTGGTCTTGATCTGATGCAGTGGAAGTCGCTTGATACGACGGGAAAATTTGTTCAATTTTCTCCAGATCATATGTCGACTGCTTGATAATCAAGTCCTTCAGCTCTGTTCCATTCATCAGCTTCACCTGTTGCCTCTGACTCGCCTTGTTGCCAAGAATATAGTTTGGACGTTTGTAGTTCAAGATATCTTCATTCGCCCATTGCACTTCAAGGGAAGTCATCCCGAACGGGTGCTGGGTGCTGTTGATGATTGGCAAACCATCCATAAACATGTGGAAGGACAACTGTTGATTACTATTAATACCGAAGTATTGATAATTATCAGTAAAGCTTCCCGTGTCATTGAAATATTTCACACTTCGCTGGATCAAATCTCCCGTTTGGAAGACGGTACTAGCGTTGATATTGCGCTGTTGATATTGGATGCGGTGATCTTTTTGATTTGCTTCCAGACGACTTGTCCCATCTGTATACACCGTCCGATTTAAATTAGACTCCTCACCGACAAGACTCGGATCATTGAATAAGGCATCCTTGAATATGCTTGTCTTAATCGTCTCGATAAAGAACATTTTTGATTCAAGCTGCATTTGCTTTCTCGGCAGTAGGAAATCTCTTTTAGAATTAGTCGAGAACGTATATAAGTCATAACGCGGCATCTCGTTTTGAGCGGCTGCGATACTGTTCATTAGATTACGGTAATTGGCGGACTCTATGGTCAGCTCAAGCACTATTTCTTTGCTGTATAGAACCAAATATACTTTCTTGTTGTCCTTGTCCTGCTGTTCAAAGGGAACAATCATCCGATCAAATGAGTTGTATTCAATGGATTTATTCGGCCATTTAAACAGCGCTTGGAATATATCAATAGGGATAGGATCATTGAATACAAGATCCAATGTCTTTCCTTGCCCCCCACTTCCATAGAAGAAATTCTTAAATCTTTGCTCGGAATATTGATCCGACACATCCTCAATTTCTTTGGCATCCCAAAGGCTCACATCATTCCAAAAGTTTTGAAAGAGCTCCTTTTGATCCACTTTCACATGCTCGCCATTCGAATGGATGAACATCTCTCGGGGCTTTACAACCTCAATGAGACTGCGAGGCTCGTCGCTTGAAATCTTCTTCTTCTCTACGACCTTAGTGCCGGCATCTGCCTTGTCCTGCATGACAGGCTGGAACATCCAAATATTCCACGTAAACACAAGACTGATCGCAATTAGGATTGTCAGTAATATCGTTTTAAAGGTCTCACGCTTCATCCCAATCATCCTCTTGTTCTTCATTGTACGGAAGAGTAAAGGTCACAGTCGTTCCTTTCCCTTCAATGCTGTCAGCCCAAATATCTCCACCATGAGCCTGAACCATTTCTTTTGCAATGGCAAGACCTAGACCGGTACCGCCAAGCTTTCTTGTTCTCGCTTTATCCACTCGATAAAAACGTTCAAATATTTTATCCATATCCTTTTTCGGGATACCGATTCCTTCATCTTTCACACTGAATAACACAAGACCTTTTTCCTCATCCAGATCGGCTGTGAACGTAATATGCCCACCCTCTGGTGAATACTTCAAGGCATTTGAAATGATGTTATCAAGTACTTGTGTAATTTTATCTTGGTCAATTTCAACATACACTTCACGTTGCGTCAGGTTACGGATGAAGTCGACATGCTGCTCCTTCGTCATTTCAAATCGATCGATAACAAGTGAGATGAATTTGATGAAATTCGTCCACTCACGATTGAATTGATAATCCTTGCTATCAAACTTGGAAAGCTGCAACAGGTCATTAACTAGTCTAATCATGCGCTCTGTTTCATTTTGAGTGACGCCAAGGAATCTTGGGGCCAGCTCTTTATCTCCAATTGCACCCTCTGCCAATGCTTCAAGATAGCTTCGCATCGTCGTTAACGGCGTACGAAGTTCATGGGATACATTCGCAACGAATTCGCGGCGTTCAGCATCAATTTTCTCTTGCTCTGTGACGTCATAAATGACCGCAATTAACCCATCAATCTTCCCGTGTTCTTTCTGAATCACAGAGAAATTGACACGTAACACCGATAGCTGATCTTCTCGTTCAATTTCAAGCAACATGGAATCTTGATTTTCGACCAAGTCTTCGAATGTATGAGTTTCTTCTAAACCAAGCAATGACGTGATAGGCATTTCTAGTGCCGTTTCACGTGAAACATTCAAGAGCTCTAGTGCCGGGCTGTTCAATAGGATAATGGCGCCGTTTTGATTCGTTGCAATGACACCATCGGTCATATAGGCAATAACAGAAGATAGCTTTCTCCGTTCACCCTCTGTCATCAGCTGCGCTTCTTCGAGTTCTCTCGTTAAATAATTAAACGTGGTCGCAAGCTGGCCAATCTCATCATGTCCATACTTCCGAACCTTTCGAGAAAAATTCCCTTTCGCAAGCTCAATTGCTTGTTTCCTCATATCCGAAATTGGATGGGTAATCGTCCTAAAGATAAAAATACCAAGTAAAGCCGTCGTCCCCAGTGCGATCAGCGTCCCTGTAGCCAAAATGGTATTGATAGTTCGCATTTGATTAAAAACACTTTCCATAGAAGAGACAACATAAATCACACCCACTGTCTCTTGATTCTCATTCTTCACGGCTGTAGCTGAAATACGCACTCGTTTATTAGAAGATGGGTCATAGAATTTCTTCTCGTAATCTTTGCCCACCGCAAATATACGGCTAATGATTTGATCGGTGATTTTTTTACCGGCAATCTCTTGGTTGCCATTATTCACAGAGGCGATCACTTCTCTACTCTCGTCAATATAACTGACTTCTGAGATTTCATTAGACTCATCTTTGTTGTTAAAATCGTTTAATATCTTTTGAGCATCCTCTTTTAATTCAGCCTTACTTTTCGTTGAATCCTGTTCTAAGTAATACGATAACGAGTAGATTCGCTGATTCAAGGAATTATCATAGGAATTAATTAAGGACTGCTCTAGCTGTTTTACAAAGTACACACCAATGATCTGCATAGCAACAATGATCAGCAGTATGTAGATTAATGTCAATTTGAAGTGAATCGTGCGAAAAAACCCTACTTTACTCATAAGAATCTTAGTCCTGTTCTGGGTTTCTTAAATAGTAGCCAACGCCTCGTCTTGTCACGATCCAGCTTGGGTGACTAGGGTTGTCTTCAATTTTCTCACGAAGACGACGGACTGTGACATCCACTGTACGGACATCTCCAAAGTAATCATATCCCCAAACCGTTTGCAGTAAGTGCTCACGTGTCATGACTTGTCCGATATGCTTCGCTAAATAATGAAGTAATTCGAACTCACGGTGCGTCAATTCAATCGTTTCTTCTCGCTTCGATACGACATACGCATCTGGATAGATCACTAGTGAACCAACTTCAATATCATTGGATTCAGCTTCTTCCTCTGCCTGTGGAGTAGCCGTCTGTCTTCTGAGATTCGCTTTTACACGTGCAAGCAGCTCTCGTGTGCTAAATGGCTTCGTCACATAATCATCTGCACCAAGCTCAAGACCGATCACCTTATCAATTTCTGAATCCTTCGCTGTCAGCATGATAATAGGCATGTCATATTTCTTTCTCACTTCACGACATACTTCGACGCCATCTTTGTTTGGCAACATGATATCGAGCAAAATGATATCCGGTTTAATTTCTTCGACCATATCAAGGGCTTCATTGCCATCATACGCACAATGCACTTCATAGCCCTCTTTTCTTAAGTTAAATTCCAATATATCAGCAATCGGTTTTTCATCATCTACGACAAGAATCTTTTTTTCCATTATGATTTCCTCCTGCATTTTTAGCATCTATGTCACTCAATTTTGCATGTTTGATCAGGCCCTTTTCTTTTTTTAAAAAAGGCTCACTGTCTATTATAACGTTTTACGAGGCAAAGATAAAAACAATAACGGCTTTCTTTTCTAGTGAACGCTTGGAAGAGACATGATAAACAAAAATGATTGGCTTTTTCCTTTTTTATTGAAACTTTTACACGCATCAAACGTCTATATGATTGTAACGTCTTCTTCTTATGGAGCCGGGCCCTACCTAGGCCCGGCTTCTCCCTTTTTATATGTTCTTTACATAATAAAAACGCACCTGCGATTGCAGATGCGTTTGGAAGTGGCTCGGGACGGAATCGAACCGCCGACACACGGATTTTCAGTCCGTTGCTCTACCAACTGAGCTACCGAGCCATCATGAAGATGATAAATATGTAAATGGCGGTCCGGACGGGACTCGAACCCGCGACCTCCTGCGTGACAGGCAGGCATTCTAACCAACTGAACTACCGGACCTCAGTAACTTGCTCGAAAAAGCAATCGTGGTGCTCTCCCAAGCAAGTGAGGAAAAATTAGCTTAACGCTAAAGTAAATCAATGACCCGTACGGGATTCGAACCCGTGTTACCGCCGTGAAAGGGCGGTGTCTTAACCGCTTGACCAACGGGCCAAAACATGGTGAGCCATGAAGGACTCGAACCTTCGACCCTCTGATTAAAAGTCAGATGCTCTACCAACTGAGCTAATGGCTCTCGGTTTGCAAAAGTGAATCTGAAGAAGCCGTATTGCGTCAAACCAAAAGCTTTCAAAAAAGCTGGAACATCGCATCCTAACAAGTTTCAGAGACCTTTATAACAACGAGATTTATAATATCATAGAGTAATTACATATGGCAATACGTTTTTCGACATTTTTTAAAAAAAGTGTCTGATTTGATGTCTCCTATCATAATGTCTATCTCCTAAGCGGTCTCCACAACACACGGAAACGTTTTATTCCGCACATAAATGGTTATACATAAAACAAGGTGATATTGAAAAGGAGGACATAAGATGAGTTCATTTCAATTAGGAGATAAGATGCCGAATTTCTCGTTACCAACAGTGCAGGGGGATCATATCGACTTTTATCAGCACTTGGAGGAGCATCAAAGCTGGCACCTCATCATTTTCTTTAGAGGATCATGGTGCCCAGTATGTGTGGAAGAATTAAAAGAACTAGAAAAGCAGCAATCGTATTTTCAAGATAAAAACATTCATTTGATGGCGATTTCGACGGATCAGCCTGATCATTTGAAAGAATTCGCTGATAAAGAGGGACTATCCTTCCCTATCATGTCTGACCAAGACCTCACATCATTAAAAGCATACGAGGTCTTCTATCACGGGGAAGATGCACCTTATAAAGATCATGGTGTACACGGAGAACCAGCCTATTTCTTATTAAATGAAAAAGGTCAGGTACTCTATCAGCAGAGACAAACAAGTCCATTTGGCAGACCGCACGCCAACGAACTACGCAAAATCATCCAGTACATTCGTAAAAACCTAAAAGGCCAATATCAATCATTAAAATAAAAAAGAAGCTCTCGTGATGGGAGCTTCTTTTTTTATGATTGTCTTTTGTTCAACAGCCATTCTATTAAGAAAAACACGAGGAGACCTGCGATTAATAGGATAAAAGTGACCGGTGGTCTATCACCTTGCATATACGAATAAATCGCATGACATCCCAATGCCAGCATATAAAAGATACACGCAAAACCAGCTGCTTTTTCTGCGTTTACCTTCTCCTTTTCAGTCATTTTTCTAAAAAACAAATGGATCACTCCATTCTGATTTGTGAATTTATTGGGATGTTGATTTTTTCAACAAACCGATCAGCTTCTTCACCTGTTCATCCTGTCCAACAGCGATCTTAACCACTTTCGGTTGATCAATGATACGTGTTGTCTCTTGTTCAAGAACCTCGGTCTCCATGTCTGGTGATGCATCCCATCTTAAAGGCACTTGATAGAGATTGACTGTCCCATCTCCATTCGAATGATAGGTGACTGAGCCATCCACTAAGCGTGAACCTGCTAGTTGAACAACGTCTTCTGGATAACGGGCTCCGTGAGGTAAATCAGGATTGACGAGCGCACCCTTTTGTATTTTTTTCACGTTTAACTCGTCGATTGCCTGATTTGCTCCTAATTGAAGCCAAACACGTGCATATTCAATCTCTTCAGCTGAATAACCTGACCGCCAAGGCCTAATCCCCAGCTATAAAATAGAATCGAACAGATTACATTTTGCAGGATGTAACAGCTTAGCGCCATTTTTCCCACATGCTCCATCCAAGTCCACATCCACCACGATTGAGTTCGAGCCAAGAGCTTGGCAATGATCGCTATATAAAAGATCGAGAGGAATGGTGAAAAGACGTAGCGCACGACGAATTCCACTAATTCATTCGGCACAAAGATAAGGGCGTTAAGCGGTATTCCAATCCAAAGACCGATTCGGAACAGTGTGTCCCGCAACGATCGTCCTCGCTCATTTTCATAAAATACACCCGCTCTCATCATCCGAACACCTAATAAAAACAAAAAGGTATTCATTGGAATGATAAAAATGGCTTCTTCTCTGTACAGCAAGAAATACTGTAACCGTTCTTGAACCTGTGCTATCCACGTTTCCGGAAGCTGTTCCTCTAGCATTGGCTCGCCAGTTTGATCATAGGATGCTTCTTCCGAAGGTGAAAACACCATGAGTGCGGATATGACGATGAGATGAAGAATACCAAAGAAGATCATGCCTTTTTTGATGCGACGAGTCCCTCCACGTACAATAAATGCCACGAGTAAACCAGTGACAGCGTAACTCATGAGCACATCATATTCCATCACAAGTGCAAAATGGATAAAACCTTCTATAAACAAAAACAAAAGAATCCATAAATATGTGCCTGGCCAAGGTGCATTTTTCCTTTTGGCCTGCTGATATTTCAGCTCTAATCCAACACCAAACATAATGGTCAATAGTGACAGCATCTTGCCATAAACAAGCATCAAGACAATCCTTTCAAGGACACTACCGTTTTCATACTCATAAGCAATTTGGTCTGTCGCAAAGGTATTCCCTGCATAGCCAAAAAACCAAATATTCGTCCCTAATGTGCCTAATATTGCAAAGCCTCGTAAAATATCTAATAATCGTATTCTTTCTTTCACATGAACGCTCCTTCCCCTATATACAGTTATCATATTTTGGTAATATCGGGAAGTTGGTTTCACTGAAATTAAGAAATTTTTAAACAAAAAAACACTAGTAAAATGTGTCATTTCACTAGTGTTTTTTTTCATCTATATGACTTGTTTATGGACGGTACACGCTACGGACAACATTCGTTTGTGAACGATCTGGTCCGACTGAGAAAATCGAAAGTGGAATACCTGTTAATTGTGAAATACGCTCTAAATAATGACGCGCATTTGCAGGTAATTCACTTAGGTTTTTCACACCTGTAATATCTTCAGTCCAGCCCGGCATTTCTTCGTAGACAGGCTCACATTTCGCTAATTCATTTAAGCTTGCTGGGAATTCTTCTGTGATTTCTCCGTTCAATTTATAAGCGACACAGATTTTCAATGTCTCAATTCCTGTCAGTACATCGATTGAGTTGAGAGATAAATCTGTTATACCACTCACGCGGCGCGCATGACGAACAACGACACTGTCAAACCAACCAACACGGCGCGGGCGTCCAGTTGTCGTACCATACTCACGGCCAACCTCACGAATTTGATCACCAATGTCATCATGAAGTTCTGTAGGGAACGGGCCATCTCCAACACGTGTTGTATAAGCCTTTGACACACCAACGACATGTTGAATTTTCGTAGGACCAACACCAGAACCAATCGTGACTCCTCCAGCAACTGGATTCGATGATGTCACAAATGGATATGTCCCTTGATCAATATCAAGCATGACACCTTGTGCACCTTCAAACAGAACGCGACGACCATCATCTAATGCATCATTCAATACAACAGACGTGTCCACGACATATTTTTTCACTTGCTGACCATATTCATAATACTCGTCTAAAATATCCTCAATTTTGAAGCCTTCTGTGTCGTACATTTTTTCTAAAAGACGATTTTTCTCTTCTAGATTACGAGCAAGCTTCTCTTCAAATACTTCACGATCTAATAGATCTGCGACACGGATACCGATACGAGCTGCTTTGTCCATATAAGCGGGTCCGATTCCCTTTTTCGTCGTACCGATCTTGTTAGCCCCTTTCCGCTCTTCTTCTACCTCATCCAATTTTAAGTGATAAGGCAGAATGACATGGGCTCTATTGCTGATTCTGAGGTTCTCTGTACTCACATTACGTTCGTGAAGATACGCAAGTTCAGCGACCAATGCTTTAGGATCAACGACCATTCCATTACCGATGACACAAGTTTTCTCTTTATAAAAAATACCGGACGGAATGAGGTGTAGCTTGTAAGTCACTCCATCAAATTTGATCGTGTGACCTGCATTGTTTCCCCCTTGATAACGGGCAATCACCTCTGCATTTTCTGAAAGGAAATCGGTAATTTTCCCTTTCCCCTCGTCACCCCACTGCGTACCTACTACGACTACTGAAGACATTTCGTGCACCTCCGTTAACCTTTCAAAACGTTATCTCTATCAAACACGTTTATTTTATCAATGCACAATCAAAAAGTCAACGCCAAATCCGAACGTTAAAATCAATAAGTGGGATTTTGTTCGTTTTAATTAGGGGTAAAAGCGCTTTAATCGCTCCTTCCACACATAAAAGAGATGATTTTGAGTAAAAATAACTAATTATCATATTGTCAGGAGGAAAGTGGCCACGGCATCCATTTCTGTCTGTCGAAGCACACCACTTGCCCGCCTAGAGACATGCAATCCAAGCGATATTGGCTAAATTTGCGTGTCCCCCTATCAGCCCCCCAGCTCGGGAGTTTTACATAGGTGTAATGCCTTCTGAATTCATTAGTACAACTCGATACCCATCCGGATCTTCAATCGTCACTCCTCCTCGATCCCAGTATGGGTTAGTTGAAGTGACTTGCTTTCCACCGAATGAGATCAGCCTCTCGGTCATACTCTCAAACTCTTCTACTTCAGGAATATAGAATATTAGTAACTGTTCGGGATGTGGGACAGGTAGAGCCTCTTCTTCTTCATGTTTTGTAATCTCTAAATGCACATGCTGGTGAGGAAGTCCAAGCATGACGCCATCATATCCTTCATGCTGATCAAATGATCCGATTCGTTTGAGCCCTAGCCCTTCTTCATAAAAAGATAAAACCGCTTTCATATTGACTGTTGGACGTGCGATACGCAACTGTGCAGCCTGGAACTGTTGAAATTTCATCCGACATCGCTCCTTTCTCTTTTAAATATACGATCCTTACTTTCTTTCCTCCTCCTTGCTTGTCTTAAACAGAAAAAGCCCAGCTTGTTTGAGCTGGGCTTAGGCACCGGGCGGAACACCGGCATCGTCAAATCTCCTTTCGAGGTTGACGAATTTGTTATATTCTTTGACGAACGCCAGTGAGACAGTACCAACTGGACCGTTACGCTGTTTGGCAATAATAATTTCTATGATGTTCTTATTCTCTGATTCTTTGTCATAGTAGTCATCACGATAAAGGAAAGCCACGATATCGGCATCCTGCTCGATACTCCCTGATTCACGAATATCAGACATCATTGGACGTTTGTCCTGACGCTGCTCAACGCCACGAGAAAGCTGAGACAGGGCAATGACTGGTACTTCAAGTTCCCTTGCGAGTGACTTTAAGGCCCTAGAAATTTCAGAAACCTCTTGCTGACGGTTATCGCTTGATCGACCGCTCCCTTGAATGAGCTGCAAGTAGTCAATCAAGATCATGCCAAGACCGTTCTCTTGCTTCAAGCGTCGACATTTCGAACGAATTTCACTCACACGGATCCCTGGGGTATCATCAATGAAAATTCCACTGTTCGATAAAGAACCCATCGCCATTGTCAGCTTCCCCCAGTCCTCTTCTGTCAGATTACCGGTTCTTAAGTTCTGTGCATTGATATTCCCCTCTGCACAAAGCATACGCATGACAAGCTGCTCAGCACCCATCTCTAAACTAAAAATGGCGACACTTTCATCTGTCTTGGTCGCGACGTTTTGTGCGATGTTCAAGGCGAAGGCTGTTTTCCCTACTGATGGACGAGCCGCTACGATAATCAAGTCATTTCGCTGGAATCCAGCTGTCATCCGGTCAAGCTCAGAGAAACCTGTGGGAATCCCTGTAATATCGCCTTTTCGGTGATGTAGCTGCTCAATATTATCGTATGTTTGAACAAGAACGTCCTTGATGTTTTGAAAAGCCCCTGAGTTTTTGCGCTGCGCCACTTCCATAATGGTCTTTTCAGCATCACTCAATAGATCTTCTACTTCATCCTCACGCGTATACCCATCCTGTGCAATGGTTGTCGCTGTTCGAATCAGACGTCTTAATATCGATTTTTCTTCTACTATTTTTGCATAGTATTCAATGTTGGCGGCAGTCGGGACAGAGTTCGCAATATCCGTTAAATACGAAATCCCGCCTACCTCTTCTAGTAAATCTGTATTGGCAAGTTCAGACGTCACCGTGACAAGATCAACCGGTTCTCCCCTATCACCAAGTATCAGCATCGCATTGTATATCTTTTGATGCGACATTCTATAGAAATCCTCTGGAATTAATACTTCAGAAGCGAGCGTTAGCGCAGATGGTTCTAAAAAAACAGCACCCAATACGGCCTGCTCGGCTTCTATATTTTGCGGCGGCAGCCGGTCATCGAGAAGTTCCGTCATGCCAAGCACCGTCCTTTCATAAAAAAATACGCTACTCATCATTTTAACATTTTCATCACTAAAAAAGTGAAAAACATCAACTATAGTCAAAATTACCATGAGGATGATTGATTGAACAGTGTGTTTTTATATCAAAACATAAGTGTGCATGAAGATATATAAATATGTCCCTTTTTCTATATTCTGTTGTAACACCTTATATATCACAATTATTTACTTAAATGCCGATATATTAAATAATCATGATTTAAAAGGAGAATCAAAGTGAATATGAACACATCATACACATCAGCTGTTTCAAACAATCATAATCGTACGCACTTCAATAGCCAGCCAGCTATCCAAAGTACAAATGAGGTGATGACTGAATCTGATAGACGGATGAAAATACTCGATGAAAAATATCAAAAAATAAATGAACAAAATAAACGATTCAAAGATCCTCAAGCCCATATTTATGATAAGTATAAAAACCCTTACTCTCCTTATTTCAGAAGTGACCTAACCCATTTTGAAAGAGGCGCTGCTTACACAATGGAAATGAGTTGGGCAAGAAATAATAAAGGCGGACAATATGATTTTAATGATGCCATCTTCAGAAATGAACAACGGTACGACCCAACCCGGGAAAGCGTAGAAAAGAAAATACTCAATCGCCAAAAAGTGAATGAGCAATTACAAGCTTTATTCTCTGCCAACGGTTTGACCATTCCTAAAAACACAAATTTAACTTTTACCATTGACCCAAACAATTTTAAATTAGTCGTAAGTGGAACAAAAGACCAATCACTGATCAAACAAATAGAAGATATCTTACATACAAACAACAATACAAGAGAGTTATTTTTCCATATCATGAAAAGCAGATCGGACGATTCTACTCAATTCACAGCTGACACCCTTGCTAAGTTCCGTCTTGTCAATCAAATAAAGACAGTCACAGGCTACAATTTAAAAGATCTTAGCCTTGTAAACGGGCAATTTGTAACAGATAACGGAACAAATATTTTTGATATTTACAAAGAAGAACTCCTTAAAAATCCATACACAGCAGAACATGCGCGCATCGCCGCGTCACATTACGGTGCACAGCTATTTGATCTAGCGAAAAATGGGTTTGATTCTATTCCAGATTTGGTGTTATCCATTGGCTATCAAAACGGTTCTTTACAAGACATTGGTTAAATGGAGTTATGAAATGATAGAGTAAGAAAATACTAGGGGATATATATGCGTTTGAACAAATGATATCAATTAGTATAGACTTTCCGCCTGAATTTGAACTGTTTAATAGATATGTACGTGTCCAAGGTATGGGTATATACGGGTCACATGTGAAACTCCATTAAATATGAAATGATATAAGATTCATGCCAAACATGATCCACAAAGAAGAAAGGCTCTATGACAATACATGTCACAAGAGCCTTTCTTCTTTTTTAAAGTGGTCCATTCCTAAGCGTACAATGATTGTACAAAACATTCTCCCTCTTACGGTTGTACTGTAACGTTAAAGGGATGTCCCATGATCTTATTCAATTTCATCATTTCTACATATCTACTTATTTTCTTCACAAGTTAAACTTACAATGCTTGTACCATCTTGATGTGCCTTTCAATACACAAAATTAGAACTCATCAGTGACATCATATTCATAACTGATATCAGCGCTGACATTTCTCATAGTAGATTTCGCTGTAGCTTTTGCGTTGTACATAAAACTCCATTTTTGAGCCACTTTTAATTGATTTTCCAGAGAAATTCGATACGAACCTTTCGTTGCAGAGGAATAAAGTGATTGGTACCAAACATTGTTTTGACTAGCCATCAGGTTGTGTGTCACACCCCCTTGGTTAGGTGTTTGAGTGCTATTCGTCGAAATAGATTTAACAATGGCGTTTTTAGGAATAGAAGAATTGTTCGTTAAATCCATTGTTATAACAGAAGAATCAACGCCTGTTAGTTTCAAAGAAGTATTCCCAAAGTTGGTAGCGGTCCCCGTAAAATTGAACTTCCCATTACCAGATTTAATACGATCTTCAATTGAAACAGTAAAATACATATCCCCTGTATATGTACCTCGAGTCACTTTCACAAAATAAGTTTCTGAAGCAGATGTAACATCACCAGTATTAGCAAAAATAAATGGTGTAATTGAATCAGGGTTAATCACTCTGGAACCTGGCTTATTAGATTTCGAATTATACACCTCTATTTTCATACCCATATATTGCTTATTATACGAACTTCTCACATAAACCCTTTCACCTCTATTAATCGTGAACTGATAATATGCTTCATTTTCACCTTCTGGTAAGATTGTCGTATCTGGACGACTATATTTCCAATATCCCATTGAACTTGCTGTGTTCGGACTGTTATTCCCCGTAATCGCTGCTTCTGCTGAATTTGGCGTAATAAAACTGGTAACAATTACCAACAACAACACTGGAAATATAAAACGTTTTAAAATACTATTTGCCATAATTTACTCTCCCTTGTAATAATTCCTATATCAGTTCAATACTAACATATATTAACTAAAATGCCGATATATTAAATAATCACTACTTTTTTCAAAAAAGGAGAGTCAGAATGAATATTAATACGTCGTACACAGCAAATGCTTCAATCAATCCAAACAGAATGGACAATAATAGTCAACCAGCTATCCAAAGTACAAATAAGGTGATGACCGAATCTGATAAACGGATGAAAATACTAGATGAAAAATACCAAAAAATAAATGAACAAAATAAACGATTCAAAGATCCTCATGGTCATATATTTGATAAATATCGAAATCCATACTCTCCTTATTTCAGGAATGATCTAACTAAAGTGGAGAGAGAAGCGGCTTATACTATGGAAATTAGCTGGGCTAATTCTGGAAAAGGCGGACAATATGATTTTAATGATGCCATCTTCAGAAATGAAAAACGTTACGACCCTACCCAAGAAAGTGGAGAAAAGAAAATATTCAATCGCCAAAAGGTGAACGAACAACTGCAAGCTTTATTTTCTACCAATGGTTTAACCATTCCTAAAAACACAAATTTAACTTTTACCATTGACCCAAACAATTTCAAATTAGTTGTAAGTGGATCGAAAGACGAATCGCTGATCAAGCAAATAGAAGACATATTAAATTCAAACAACAACAATACACGAGAGTTGTTTTTCCATATCATGAAAAACAGATCCGATGACTCCAATCAATTCACAGCTGACACCCTTGCTAAGTTCCGTCTTGTCAATCAAATAAAGACAGTCACAGGCTACAATTTAAAAGATCTTAGCCTAGTAAACGGGCAATTTGTAACAGATAACGGAACAAATATTTTTGATATTTACAAAGAAGAACTCCTTAAAAATCCATACACAGCAGAACATGCGCGCATTGCCGGTTCACATTATGGTGCACAGCTTTTTGACCTAGCGAAAAATGGGTTTGATTCTATTCCAGATTTGGTGTTATCTATTGGCTATCAAAACGATTCTTTATATGACATTGGATGAACATGACTTGAATCATGATCATAAAGTCATCACGATAAACAAAGCACTGTGACAATAACGATCACAGCGCTTTGTTTATTCGTGTCTTTCTAAAGGTTATAGAAGGATTCCCACAATAAAACAAGAACTACCTAGGAGTGGAAATTAATTGGGTACGACATTTGCATTTAAGGAGGGGTTTACTTGTTATTTGTGGGGATAGCGATTTTAATTGTGATTGTCATATCAAGTACCATGATAGAGAAAAGTTTAAAATCAATAGAAAAACAAAATGAACTCATCATAGAGCTGTTAAAAGGAAAGAGCAATAAAGCCTGATTCATTGATGAACTTTTTTAGAAAACAGAAGAAGCAGACCTTTGCTGTCTGCTTCTTCTGTTTTTATGATCAATCATACAATGTGTTATAATATTTTTTAATTTATATCCAAAAATGGAAGGTTGAATCCGAAAATGAAACGAAAGAAATTAACGACTCCACAAAGGATGGCGATCATTGTCCCGTTTATCCTTGTGATGGCGTCCCTCTTACTATTTACCAAAGTGTCCTTTAACAATAAGGAAATTCGTACTCTCACCAATTCATGCTATGACGTGAATGGTTCTCCAGAAGTGGAATTAAGTTTTTTGAACCTAGATTACTCATTTCATTGTAAATAATCAGGAGTCTATCTAAAAAGCGCCAATTGGCGCTTTTTTCTATTCAGAAATTGTTACTCTTCACTAGACAGTTTCTTAATCAAGACTATTTCATCTCTAATTGGTATGCCATAATGGCCAATGAACGGGATCTCTGGTTTTATCTTTCTTGCCTTTTCTACGGCATTATTGATGATATGTGACAGAACAAATCCTCGTTTTTGAAAGAACTTTAAAGCATCTAAATTATCATTGGTTGTAACAAGTTGAAGGAGCTTACATGTCTCTTTTATAGCACGTTTTTCGACTTCCTGAATCAATGAGGTCCCTATCCCTTCACCTTCTTTGATACTATCTAATGAAATGATTTCGCATACCTGATCTTTGATGATGTATGTAATGAACCCCTTGATCTCTCCCTTTTCATCGATAACAGTCAATCCATCTAATGCACGACAATCATAAACCCCACTCGAAATGACCATTTCTGTCGTTCCCCAGTGTGTTTTGAAAAAATCGATTATTTGTTTTTGGGGTACATCCGTTACTGAATAGATTTTCATCACACATCCTCCTTTATTAAAATATTTCCATGTTCCTAAAATACATATAGAGCGGTCCCCTTATATGATATATTGGAACGTATAGATTGGAAAAGGAGGGATTAACATGAGACCTTTACAAATCTCTGCCGATACCGCGCAAAAGCTAGCTTCTTCACTCAATGTACCGATTGAACAAATCATGCACATGCCTCAGCATATATTAATCGCGAAATTAGCGGAACTTGAACAGCAGAAAAATCGCTCTACTGAATAGATATAAAGGAGTTTAACCTAGATGAAACAACAACTAGAACAATCAAAAATGAACCCTCGCACCACAGGGCAAACCATATTACTGATTGCTGGTATTTTACTGATTGCCTTTAACTTACGCCCTGCTATTACATCAGTTGGCCCTGTCATCGGTTCCATTCGTTCCGATTTGCACCTCTCAAATGGACTAGCAGGCTTTCTCACTACATTGCCGCTTCTCTCATTCGCATTGCTTTCTCCAATAGCTCCTAAAGTCGCAAAACGCCTTGGAAATGAACGAACCCTATGGCTTGGATTGGCTGTTTTATTGTTTGGAATTGTCATTCGTTCATTCGGATCCATTACTTTCTTAATGATTGGAACCGCCTTAGTCGGAGTCGGTATTGCGATTTGTAACGTGCTTTTACCTGGATTGGTCAAACATAAATTCCCTGCACATGCTGGGTTGATGACGAGTGTGTATACGACCTCTATGTCAGTCTTTGCTGCGCTTGCGTCAGGTGTGAGTGTTCCACTTAGTCAAGCAATGCCAGGCGGATGGAATACATCATTCCTTGTTTGGGGTGGCATTACACTCATCGCAATGATGGTCTGGGCACCACAGTTACTTCACCAAAATACAAAAGTAACTCGGAACGTCTCAATCACCGAACAGCCAATTTGGCGTTCACGTGTCGCATGGCAGGTCACCTTTTTTATGGGTTTGCAATCATTCCTTTTCTATAGCTCTATTGCATGGTTTCCTGACATTTTGGCTTCACATGGGATGAATGTATCGACGGCTGGATGGATGCTGTCGATTATGCAATTTGCTGGTCTCCCATCCACCTTTTTAGCGCCTGTTTTAGCTGAAAAACTAAAAACACAAAGGCCAATTGTCTTTGGCATTATTGTTGTGTATTTGCTAGGTATGATTGGGCTTCTCATTGGAGGTTCTACACCTATCCTTGTGATTTCCGTGTTATTGACCGGCATTGGGCAAGGTGCCAGTATTAGTCTCGCCCTTACATTGATCGGATTGCGGACGAGACATATGGAACAAGCGGCAGCTCTCTCTGGCATGGCACAATCTCTTGGTTATTTATTAGCGGCTGTTGGACCGCTCTTAATCGGGGTTCTCTTCGACATGACACATTCATGGACACCTTCGATTATCATCTTTATTGTCGTACTCTTTTTCATGTTTATATCTGGTATGCTTGCCGGACGGAATGTGTATATTTCAGATGCATCTTAAAGAAAAAAACCCGCCTCAAGTAGTAGACTAACCTAGTCAAATGGGACATAAAAAAACACCCTTCTAGTGATACACTTAAACAAAGTGTTAATTAGGAG
>NZ_JBFEFT010000023.1:0-58074 GCF_047229225.1 Bacillus sp. 179-C3.3 HS
GTTGTGATGGGGTTTTATATAGGGAAGGCACGTTTTTCCGATAAAAAGGAGCAGCGGAAATGGCTTTTCTTTTCGTTATTACTTCCCGTGCTTTTTCACGGCTTGTATGATTTTATTCTTCTTGGTATGAAAAACTGGGGATATATCATGCTGCCATTTATGATCTTTTTATGGTGGTTTGGCTTACGAAAAAGCAAAAAAGCACGTGCAGTAAAAATGATCCAAATGTAAGGTAAGAAAACGTCCTATGAGGTAATAGGGCGTTTTTTGTCGTTTCCACCCAATTCTCTCCTGTGAGAATGTATAAAAATAGGGATCGGAAGAAACATATAGTCAAACACCAAACATACAGGAGGATCAAATATGGACAGAGCTCATTTCAAGAAACAAGTCGTCCTCATCTTCTCAATTGTTCTACTCGTCTCTTCACTTATGACAGCTCAAAAAAGTGAGGCATTTACCAATCAAGTGATTCAGCGAGGAGCGACGGGAGAAGATGTTGTGGAGCTACAAGCTAGGCTCCAGTATAACGGTTTTTATAACGGGAAAATTGATGGCGTGTACGGCTGGGGAACTTACTGGGCGGTTCGCAACTTTCAAAGTCAGTTCGGCATGAAGAAAGTGGACGGACTTGTAGGTGAAAAAACAAAAAAGAAATTGGTTCAAAAAACAAAATACTATAAAACCTTCGTACATGAACAATTGCAAAAAGGGAATGAGTTTACACATTATGGCGGAAAACCTCTTGACCAGCAAACAAAGGCACCGAAAAGAAGTGCACGAAAAAATACGGCTGGGAAAAATGAGCAGCCAAAAAGTGGATCAACTGGGAAGTCTAGCAGTCAATCCGGTAAACAACAAGCAAATCAATCTCCAAAACAAACAGCAACGAATATGCCAGGCGGTTTTTCTAGTAATGATATACAGCTACTGTCACAAGCGGTTTATAGTGAAGCAAGGGGTGAGCCTTATGAGGGGCAGGTGGCCATTGCGGCAGTTATTTTGAATCGTTTGAATCATCCAACATTCCCTAATACGATTGCCGGTGTCATTTTTGAACCATTGGCATTTACGGCAGTCGCGGACGGGCAATTTTATATGACGCCGAATGAAACAGCAAAAAAGGCGGTGTTTGATGCCATCAATGGTTGGGATCCATCTGAAAGTGCCGTCTATTACTTTAACCCTGATACAGCCACAAGTGAATGGATTTGGGGAAGACCACAAATTAAACGAATCGGAAAACATGTTTTCTGTGAATAAAAAGAGGTGTATATAAATGATCAGAGGAATATTGATTGGTATTTTAGGGATTGCTGTGATCTCAACAGGCTATTGGGGCTATAAAGAACATCAAGAAAAAGATGCAGTGCTCCTGCATGCTGAAAATAACTACCAAAGGGCGTTCCACGATTTAACGTATCAGGTCGATCAGCTGCACGATAAGCTAGGGGCAACCCTTGCGATGAACAGTCAAACGTCTATCTCACCAGTGCTTGCAGATGTTTGGAGAATGTCAACAGAAGCACATAACAATGTCAGTCAGCTTCCACTCACATTGATGCCTTTTAATAAAACAGAAGAATTCTTGGCGAATGTAGGGGATTTTAGTTACAAATCATCACTAAAATCCTTATCAGATGAACCGCTGAAAAAAGACACACATCAAACCATTTCGGCTCTTTATGAGCAAGCGGCAGATATTCAAAACGAGCTGAGACAAGTTCAGCACCTCGTATTAAATAAGAACTTAAAATGGATGGATGTTGAAATGGCACTGGCAGAAGGTGATCATAAAAGCGACAACACCATCATTGATGGCTTAAAAACCGTTGAGAGAAATGCAGATGCATTTGCAGATGTAGATTTAGGCCCAACCAATGTTTCATCTGAGTCAGAAGCACGTGGTTTCAATCACTTACAAGGTAAAAAGATTTCGAAAAAAGAAGCAATGACCATCGCACAGCAATTTGCACCTGACAACAATCAAGATTTTAAAGTGAGAAAAAGTGGAAGTAAAACAAATCGAGATGTTTACAGCTTATCGATGTCAGACCCAGATAATCGCGCAAATTTTTACTTGGACTTAACTGAAAAAGGAGGACACCCCGTTTACCTTCTTCAGAATCGAAATGTAAAAAAACAAAAGATCAGTTTAAATGATGCGTCTGAAAAAGCATTGAGTTTCTTAAAAAAGCATGGATTTCAAACAGAATCATTCCATCTAGATGAGAGTGCACAATTTGATAATATCGGTGTATTTACCTATGTGCCTCTTCAAAAAAATGTTCTGCTTTATCCAGACAGTATTCGAATGAAAGTCGCTTTAGATGATGGAGAGATTGTTGGTTTTTCAGCTAAAGATTATTTATTGAATCATAAAAAGCGTGAGATCAAGGCGCCTAACCTTTCACAAAAAGAAGCGGAAAAAACGCTGAATCAACATGTGAAAATTGAGGACAGTCATCTTGCTATCGTACAGAATGATATGTCAGAAGAGGTTCTCTGTTATGAGTTTCTTGGAACGATCAAAAATGACACATATCGCATGTTCATCAATGCGGATACAGGAAAAGAAGAAAGAATAGACAAGCTAAAAAATGCAGAACCTATATATAAAGACCTATAGAAATTAGAAGTGAGGAAAAGGCTAATAAGTCTTTTCCTTTTTTATTGGACATGGTTTAATAAAAAGGAGGATAAAACTTCATAAACGAAAAGAGTGATGAGGAATGTTACAAATAGGGGATGCAATCACAATTGAGTATGTCAATGAGAACAAAGAAGTGAAAACAGTGAAATCTAAAGTTCTGGAAAATAATGACGATAGTATTTGCATTCATTATCCAGCAGATAAAGAAACGGGACGTACGATTTACTTAAATCAACATACAGAGATTACTGTCTTCTTTTATGATGAAAATCAAGTTCCATACAAATGTGCAAGTGAAGTCATCGGTAAAAAGAAAGTAGACATCCCGATGATCATGATTTCAATTCCGCCAAAAGAAGAAATGATTCGCTTGCAGCGCAGGGAATACTTGCGTGTCGATGCATTGATTAACGTCCACATCAAACAAGATCAAGCGTCTTTTGAAACATTGATTGTCAATATCAGTGCTGGCGGAATAGCGATTGTTGTGCCAGAAGGGGTTTCATTCAAAGAATATGGTGATGTGATCGCTGAATTTCAGCTTCAGTTAAAAGAGCAATTACTTCATATTAAAGCGGTTGCAGAAGTAAATCGCGTATACAAAGATGAAGTATCAGGTAAAACTAGAGCCATCATGGAGTTTACTGAAATCACAAATGACCAACAGCAGCACATCATGAAGTACTGCTTCCAACAGCAACTTTTAACACGTGTCAAAAAAGTGTAAGAATAAAGGGTGTAAAAAGCTTCCATACTAGAGAGGGATAACTCTAGCATGGAGGCTTTTTACATGAGAACAATCGAGCGATGGTTAATCAAAGTCGTATTCATTCAGCTTGTTTTATTAATAGCTGTTCAACTCACACTCCATTTGACAAAAGGGGAATTGTTTTTGTCGAAAGTCGTACAATACGAGGGTGTGAATAACATGAAAATTGAAGATTGGATTGAGACATTTAAGCAGAAGGATTGATACAAAAATTCCCCGTTTTTGCGGTGAACATGTTACAATTCAAATGGGAGATTCAATCAAGGAGAGGTATTATGAAAAAGAAATTATCTATTGCAATTGATGGTCCTGCAGCTGCAGGAAAAAGCACTGTGGCAAAAATTGTTGCAGCAGAAAAATCATTTATTTATATTGATACAGGCGCTATGTATCGCGCTATCACACTTGCGGCACTTGAACATGATGTGAATTTAGAAGATGAACAGGCACTAGATGCTTTGCTTAAAAAGACGGTGATTGAACTTGTCTCGACTGACGAAGGTCAAAAAGTTCATGTAAACAATCAAGATGTCACTGAAGAAATTAGAACAGACCGCGTCAGTAACCAAGTATCTGTTGTAGCGAAACATCGAGCTGTTCGTGAAGAAATGGTTCGCAGACAGCAAGAGCTTGGCAAACGTGGCGGCGTTGTGATGGATGGCCGGGACATCGGTACTCACGTTCTTCCAGATGCAGAAGTGAAAATTTTCTTGCTTGCATCAGTCGAAGAAAGAGCAAAGCGCCGTTTTGAAGAAAATCAGAAAAAAGGTTATAAAGTTGATTACGATCAGTTGATCGAAGAAATTGCAAGACGTGACAAGCTAGATTCCGAGCGGGAGGTATCTCCGTTAAAGAAGGCGGATGATGCGCTTGAAATTGACACAACGTCCCTCACCATTCAAGAGGTAGCAGGTAAAATCCTAGATGTCGTCAGCCGCGTAGAAAAACAGTGAGAAATTTTAGAAAACTTTAATAAGTAAGAGGTTTATCTCTTGACAAACAAGGCCTTTTATTAGAAGTTTATACTAATACTATTTTTTTATTGATCATTCAAGCAATTAAGTTGATTTGAATGTTTCTATAATACATATTCGGCTGGTAATCATCATGCTTAAGACACATATTCATCCAGTCGTTTAATTTAAGCTGTGTAGGTTTGGACCAAGGAGGTTATCGAAATGACAGAGGAAATGAATCAAATCGATGTTCAGGTACCAGAGGTTGGAGATGTAGTGAAAGGGATCGTTTCAAAAGTTGAGGATAAACATGTTAATGTGGATATCGTTCATGTGAAACAACCTGGGATCATCCCAATCAGTGAATTATCAAGTCTTCACGTTGAAAAAGCATCAGATGTCGTAAAAGATGGCGACGAGTTAGAGCTTAAAGTAACAAAGGTCGAAGACGATGCTTTGATTTTATCGAAACGTGCTGTTGATGCAGACCGCGCTTGGGAAGACCTAGAGAAAAAGTTTGAAACAAAAGAAGTATTTGAAGCTGAAGTAAAAGACGTTGTCAAAGGTGGTCTTGTCGTTGACATTGGAGTGCGTGGATTTATCCCTGCATCTCTTGTGGAAGCGCACTATGTAGAAGATTTTACAGATTACAAAGGCAAATCGCTTTCACTTGTTGTGGTAGAACTTGACCGTGAAAAAAATCGTGTCATTCTTTCACATCGTGCAGTTGTAGAGCAAGAGCAATTGGACAAAAAGCAAGGCTTCCTGCAGAAGCTTGAAGTAGGAAGTGTCATCGATGGAAAAGTCCAGCGCTTGACTGATTTTGGTGCATTTGTTGACATTGGCGGCATTGATGGATTAGTTCACATTTCTCAACTATCCCATGCACATGTTGAAAAGCCATCTGACGTTGTAGAAGAAGGACAAGAAGTGAAGGTCAAAGTATTAGCAGTTGATCGCGATAACGAACGCATCTCGCTTTCTATTAAAGAAACATTACCAGGACCTTGGAGCCAAATTGGCGAAAAAGTAAAACAAGATGATGTTCTTGAAGGAACTGTACAGCGTCTTGTGAGCTTTGGTGCATTTGTTGAAATTCTACCAGGTGTAGAAGGACTTGTGCATATTTCACAAATTTCGCATAAACATATTGGTACCCCACAAGAGGTTCTTGAAGAAGGCCAGACTGTAAAAGTGAAGGTGCTTGATGTCAATGAAGAGGAAGAGCGCATTTCATTAAGCATTCGTGACCTAGAAGAAAATCCTGAAAAACAAATAGAAGAAAATTATCGTCAATATCAGGCGAAAGAAGAAAACACAAGTGGATTCCAGCTTGGCGACCTGATTGGTGATAAACTCAATAAACTAAAATAATTTGGTGATCAAAATTGACGCGAGCTGAAAGAAAGAAACAGCATATTGAACATGCTTTGTCGACTGGACAACAGGCAGCAACTGGATTAAAAGATGTATCCTTCGTTCACGTCGGTCTACCAGATCTTGCGACATCACAAATTGATACACATACGACAATTGGCGGACTGACTTTCGGTTCGCCAATTTTTATCAATGCAATGACTGGTGGGGGTGGAGAGTCAACATATGAGATCAATCGCTCTCTATCTATCGCAGCGAAGGAAACCAATATACCAGTGGCAGTTGGCTCCCAAATGGCTGCCATCAAAGACAAGGAAGAAAGACATACGTTTGAAATTGTTCGGAAAGTCAATCCAGATGGACTGGTTTTTGCGAACTTAGGTAGTGAAGCAACTGTTCAGCAAGCACATGAAGCGGTTGAAATGCTAGAGGCGAATTTGCTTCAGATTCACTTAAATGTGATTCAAGAGATCGTCATGCCAGAAGGCGACCGTGACTTTCGAGGAGCCATTGAGCGAATCGCAGCCATTACAGAGTCAATCGGCATCCCTGTTGTCGTCAAAGAAGTGGGATTTGGAATGAGTAAAGAGACAGCTAAGAAACTATTTGATGCTGGGGTTGCGGCTGTTGACATTGGCGGATTTGGTGGAACGAACTTTTCTAAAATCGAAAACCTAAGACGCCAGAAAGCGCTGCTTTATTTTGATAATTGGGGCATTCCGACTGCTGCAAGTATTGCTGAAGTACATACAGCCTTTCAAGATCAAACCCTTTTAGCCTCTGGAGGAATCCAAGATGCACTGGATGTCACGAAATCAATTGCACTTGGCGCATCCGCAGCTGGTTTGGCAGGCTTTTTCTTAAAATCGCTGACAAATGGCGGGGAGAGCGGTCTTATTTCCGATATCATCAGCCTTCAAGAAGATGTGAAGATGCTCATGACTGTCCTTGGGGCGAAGACGATTGAAGAGCTTAGAAACACGCCGCTCGTCATTACGGGTGACACGAGTCATTGGTTAAAAGAAAGAGGCGTGAATACGACATATTATAGTGTAAGGTAAGTGGCATGTGAGAGGATCACATGCCTTTTTTTATTGATTTCTTTTTCGAGCACTTTCTGGACTTTCTAACGTTGTTGCGCCTTTATGATGAACCGATTGGTCACGATCAGATTCCACTCTTCTTGATGCCTTTAGGCGTTTTTCCTGTCTATCTTTTCCCATCATACATCCCTCCTTTCCTCATAGGTTTCACCTCTTGCCATTTTTCATACGAAGCTGACAGTGATATACATGTTTAAAAACTGGAGATCTTCCCATAATGTAATTGAGGTGATAGGCGTTGGAAGCGATGTATTATTGGTCGATCTGGTTCATTTGGATTATTGTGACCTTTATTATGGAGAAAAGCATATGGCGTACCGTGCTGGCCATTTGTGTATTGTGTCATATGATCTTGAGTCACTGGATGATCAACATAATGGACATCGACATGAATGCAGGGTATTTGCTCACATGTTTATATGCATGTGTTGCATTTGTAATCTTTCACTCTTCATATCGAGTCATTAGAATCATGCAATTAGGTTCTATGATTAGTGCGTATGCCTTTTTTAAGATCTTTGCATTATATGACCCTGTTTGGTTCACGCTAATAAAGGTCGAATGGGTTGTATTTGGCTTGTTGGTTCTCATGTGTTTCACATATGGTCATCATCTAACTGAACGAATGACATTGTGGATGATGTCTATGTGTCTCGGAGAGTCCCTATATTCATTTGCCATACAACGCCTCACATCATCAGTTGTGATAGGGGATCTGGCGTTTCTCTCACTTGTCGTTCAAGGAATCATCTTCCTTTTAGGTGTAGATCAGCTAGCAACACTCATGACCACCCGTTCATCCAGAAAATTAGTCAAAGGGGCTGCAAAATCAACATGACGAACTACACGTTTCCTGTGATTATTGGTGTCATCTTTGGGATGGCAGCCAGATTGTATATGTTACGAACCGATTATCGTCAATATCCGACGTACATACATGGACAAGTGATTCACATTGCACTCGGTTTTATTGCGTCAGGACTTGGGGCAATCATTATGCCTGCGCTCATTCAAGAGGAATTCACAGCGATTACCTTCTTAACACTAGCAGCCACCCAATTTCGCGATGTACGTAATATGGAAAGAAACACGTTGACACAAATGGATTCGTACGAACTTGTCTCACGAGGCAGTACATATATCGAAGGGATTGCCATCGCTTTTGAAAGTCGAAATTATATTGCCATTCTCACTGCCCTCATTGTAACAAGCGCTTGTATTTTCTTTTCCTTGCTTGTTGGAACAGTGGTCGGAATCATTTGCGTTTTTGTGGCGAAAATATTGATGTCTGGGAGTCAAATGAAAGATATTGCCGATATTGAAAAAGCTGAACTGCGGTTTGATGGAGCAGGGCTTTACGTCAATGATATTTATATTATGAATATCGGGCTTCCTGAAAAGCAGAAACTCATATTAGAGCATGGAATGGGTTTTATTTTGAACCCAAAGAACTTCAATGCAGCCACAACGATTGCCAATCTTGGTCAAAGGCAAGCGGTGTTATTCGATTTATCCAATGTGCTAGGTGTGTATCGAGATTCTGGTGAACCATCACTTTCTCCCCTTGCAAAACGGGATCTCAATAAGGGCACACTCGGAGTGTTCATATTGCCTCAATTAAAACGTGAAGATTTAGCCATTCGTGTATTAGAAGAAGTACCAATCTTGGAAAATGCCATTAGAATGCCGACAGAATTCATTAAAAAGAAAGCGAGGTAAATGAAATGGGGAGTAAAATAGAACAATTTATTTTGGCAGTGGCTACAACGAATAAGCAACGCGTCATGGGGGGGACAGCGGTTTTTTTCTGTAAAAACAAAGAAGAACTGGATATGTATGCGATGAATTTAGAGGCCATTTTGGATGGGATTGCACACGCAATTGGAGAAGATCTTTACTTGATTGTCAAACATTTTTAAGTTATACATTGTGGTCTGATTAAAAATTGATATAATATATAAGTTGAACCCTTCATATTTGAAGGGTTTATTTCATAACAAACTGAATGAAAATTTTAAATCCCGGTTGAAACATGATGATGAACATATTGAATCGCGGCTGGATTGAAAGGAAGGGTACTATGGGTAAACCTGTCGTAGCCATTGTTGGAAGGCCCAACGTTGGAAAATCTACAATTTTTAATCGAATCGCAGGCGAAAGAATATCGATTGTAGAAGACACACCTGGTGTCACAAGAGATCGGATCTACAGCTCTGCTGAATGGTTAAATTATGATTTTAATTTAATAGATACAGGTGGAATAGATATTGGCGATGAGCCGTTTTTGGCCCAAATTCGCCATCAAGCAGAAATTGCAATGGATGAAGCAGATGTGATTATCTTTATGGTGAATGGTAGAGATGGCGTGACATCCGCTGATGAAGAAGTAGCGAAAATCTTATATCGCACAAAAAAACCAGTTGTTCTGGCTGTAAATAAACTGGACAACCCTGACATGCGAAATGAGGTGTATGACTTTTATGCACTTGGCTTTGGTGAGCCGCACCCGATTTCTGGTACACACGGGTTAGGTCTAGGTGATTTACTTGATTCGGTGGCAGAGCATTTTAAAAACTTGCCGGAAACGCAGTACGATGAAGACATTGTGCAGTTTTGTTTAATTGGCCGTCCGAATGTAGGGAAATCTTCTCTGGTCAATGCCATGCTCGGTGAAGAGCGCGTTATTGTGAGCAATATCGCTGGTACTACACGAGATGCTGTTGATACGATGTTTACGTACAATCAGCGTGACTTTGTCATTGTCGATACAGCAGGTATGCGGAAAAAAGGGAAAGTATATGAAACAACTGAGAAATACAGTGTACTTCGTGCGTTAAAAGCCATTGATCGATCTAATGTGGTCGCTGTTGTTCTTGACGGACAAGAGGGAATCATTGAGCAGGACAAACGAATTGCAGGCTACGCCCATGAAGCTGGAAAAGCTGTTGTGATCGTTGTAAACAAATGGGATGCAGTTGAAAAAGATGAGCGCACAATGAAAGAATTTGAACAGAACATTCGTGAGCACTTCCAGTTCCTTGATTATGCACCCGTCTTATTCATGTCTGCTCTGACGAAAAAGAGAATCCATACCTTAATGCCGTCCATTATTACAGCAAGTGAGAACCATGAGATGCGTGTTCAAACAAATGTTCTGAATGATATTATTATGGACGCTGTTGCAATGAATCCAACTCCAACACATAATGGACAACGCCTAAAAATTTATTATGCGACACAAGTGGCGATTAAGCCGCCGTCCTTTGTTGTGTTTGTCAACGATCCAGAATTGATGCACTTTTCTTATGAACGTTTCCTAGAGAACCGTATTCGTGATGCGTTTGGTTTTGAAGGAACACCAATCAAAATATTTGCGAGAGCGAGAAAATAAAAAGGGTGAGCAGGATGAAGAGAATTACTGTACTTGGAGCAGGAAGCTGGGGAACAGCTCTTGCACTTGTATTAGCTGATAATCATCATGACGTACACATGTGGGGCCATAGACAAGAATTGATTGATCAAATCAATGATCAACATGAAAATCATGATTACTTGCCAAATGTCGCATTGCCTAAGTCTATTAAAGCTACAACCGATATGAAGCAAGCATTAGAAGGCACAGACGTCATCATTGTGGCTGTGCCAACAAAAGCGATACGTGAAGTCTTAAAAGCAGCAAATGAGTTTATCACGGCTAAAGTACCGTTTGTTCATGTGAGCAAAGGAATAGAGCCAGATACACTTCTTCGAATTTCAGAAATGATTGAACAAGAAGTCCCAGCCTCCATCAGAGACGCTGTTGTCGTATTATCAGGTCCGAGCCATGCCGAAGAAGTAGGATTGCGTCATCCAACAACGGTGACCGTTTCTTCAGAAAATATTGAAGCAGCACAATTTGTTCAAGATTTATTTATGAACAACAACTTTAGGGTGTACACAAACCCTGATGTGATCGGTGTAGAAATTGGTGGAGCGCTTAAAAATATTATTGCGCTTGCAGCAGGGATTACAGATGGCCTCGGATATGGTGACAATGCGAAAGCCGCCCTCATTACGAGAGGATTGGCTGAAATCGCTCGTCTTGGGACGAAAATGGGCGGAAATCCACTGACATTTGCCGGTTTAACTGGTGTTGGGGATTTAATCGTGACATGTACAAGTGTCCATTCTCGTAACTGGCGTTGTGGGAATTTACTCGGAAAAGGCTATAAGCTTGAAGAAGTACTAGAGGAAATGGGAATGGTCGTTGAAGGCGTCCGTACGACAAAAGGCGCCTATCAGCTATCCAAAGAATACAATGTCAGCATGCCAATTACTGAAGCTTTGTTCCACGTTCTATTTGAAGGAAAAAAAGTCGATGATGCGGTTGAATCGTTAATGGCTCGTGTGAAAACACATGAGATGGAAGACCTTGTGAACATGTTTGAAAATCAAACAAAATAATTGATAGACTGAACATAGGCATGTAGAGGATGCAAGATGGGGGAGACTTGCATAACATAGCAATGAAGTTTGAATAGAGCTTTGCCTCTACAGAATGTGGAAGAATATAGTCGATGAATTGACTGAAGCGGAGTCCCCCTCTTTGCTTCAGTTTTTTTATCCCCTTTTTCCCGAATGATTGGAAAAATGATTGATATTTACCTTATTTTTGGTTTAGAATGAAATATAAACGCTTACAATTTGTTCGTTATTAAGGGAGGACAGGCAGGATGAGTTTTGCTTTAATCAAGATGTGGTTTGCGCTTGGTTCAATGGGGCTCATGTTTTTAGCCGTAGTAACCATTTATTTAAGCCGGTTTAAGCTGAAGAGTCGATTTCTTAAAATAACCGCCTCTACCATTGCATACAGTTTAATGCTTATATCAGGAATCATTGTGTTTTTCGTTGTATTTAGCGGACCGGTCAATGAATAAAGGAAAAGGAAGAGTGTGATGATCAAAGCAAAAGTCAGTGTCATGTTGTTAACACTCATTTTACTTACAGGATGTCTTTATCCAGAAAACCGTAAAGTAGAAAATAGAGTGCCGTATGAAGAGCAGCTGCAAAGTGTACAGGCTGCGATCGGCGATTTTCAAAAAGCAACAAATGGTCTCTTGCCCATTGAAACAAAAGAAGCTGACACCCCGATATATCAGAAGTATGTCATTGATTTTAAGCGCTTGTCACCAAGATATCTGCATGATGTACCGTCCACATCATTTGAAGGCGGAGGAGAATACATATATGTTCTTACAGATGTTGAAAATAACCCGACAGTGAAACTGATTGACGTGAAAATGACACAAACCATCAGTGAATTGAGGCTAAGGATCAAAATATATCAAGACGAACATACATACCCGCCATACGGCAAAGTAGTTTCGAAAGATTTATATACTTTAAATGAAAAAAAATTAGGATTAAAAACACCGCCAGTCGTGACGAGTCCAGTCACAGGCAACTCACTCCCATTACTGATTTCTTCAAATGGTGAAATTTATGTTGACTACCGCAGTGATTTCACGCATATTTTAGAAAAAATGAAACAAAAGCCGAAAACAGGCGAAAATATTCAAGATGTATATTGGCGGGAAACCCCATTTGTACCGGCCTATTCTGTCCCATACACAATCAATAAAAAAGGCGAGCCTGCCTTTCTACAAAAAAAGACGTCATAAACAAGAATGAACCTTTTTCCTTTGCATATAAATGAGGAGAAAGGTTTTTTTATGGCTTAACCATACTCTTAAATCAAAAAAGTGTCATATTCAAATAGGACAACGTCATACACATATATTGTCCTGACACCTTTTAAGCAAAGTTTGATTGAAGTATAGAGTATTTTAAATTGAAAATGAGGATAGCAAGTCCGGGAGGGGATCACTTGGAAAAAGTCGATATTTTCAAGGATATCGCTGAACGAACAGGAGGCGATATATATTTAGGAGTCGTTGGCGCTGTTCGTACGGGGAAATCTACGTTTATTAAAAAGTTTATGGAGCTCGTGGTGCTCCCGAATATCAATAATGAGGCGGATCGTGCGAGAGCACAAGATGAATTGCCGCAAAGTGCGGCAGGGAAAACAATTATGACCACAGAGCCAAAATTTGTGCCAAATCAAGCGGCATCCATTCATGTGAGTGATGGCCTTGATGTGAATATTAGACTCGTCGATTGTGTAGGGTATACTGTCCCTGGTGCACGAGGCTATGAAGATGAAAATGGCCCTAGAATGATCAATACGCCTTGGTATGAGGAGCCGATCCCGTTTCATGAAGCAGCGGAAATTGGTACACGCAAGGTCATTCAGGAGCATTCAACAATCGGCGTTGTGATCACAACAGACGGGTCGATTGGGGAAATTCCAAGACATGACTATGTTGAATCTGAAGAACGTGTCATTGATGAACTGAAAGAAGTGGGCAAACCATTTATCATGGTGATCAACTCTGTAAGACCGTATCATCCTGAAACAGAATCGCTGCGTCAGGAATTAAGTCAAAAATATGATATCCCTGTACTCGCCATGAGTGTAGAAAGCATGAGAGAGCAAGACGTACTCAGCGTTCTTCGTGAAGCATTATATGAATTCCCAGTGCTAGAGGTGAATGTAAACTTGCCTAGCTGGGTCATGGTGCTAAAAGAAGATCATTGGCTGAGAGAAAGCTATCAAGATTCTGTAAAGGAAACAGTGAAGGATATTAAGAGATTAAGAGATGTGGATCGGGTGGTTGGCCAATTCAGTGAATTTGATTTCATTGAGAGAGCGGGCTTAGCAGGGATTGAAATGGGGCAGGGAATTGCAGAGATTGACCTGTATGCGCCAGATGATTTATACGATCATATTTTAAAAGAAGTTGTTGGAGTGGAAATTAGGGGGAAAGATCATCTCCTCGAGCTCATGCAAGACTTCGCTCATGCGAAAACAGAATATGATCAAGTATCAGATGCATTAAAAATGGTCAAACAAACCGGCTATGGCATTGCCGCTCCAGCCCTTTCAGACATGAGCTTAGATGAGCCGGAAATCATTAGACAAGGCTCAAGGTTCGGGGTCAGATTAAAAGCGGTCGCACCATCCATTCATATGATCAAAGTCGATGTAGAGAGCGAATTTGCGCCGATTATCGGAACAGAAAAACAAAGTGAAGAGCTCGTTCGTTACTTAATGCAAGACTTTGAAGATGACCCGCTATCAATTTGGAATTCTGACATATTTGGCCGCTCCCTGAGCTCCTTAGTCAGAGAAGGCATACAAGCGAAGCTGTCTCTTATGCCTGAAAATGCAAGGTATAAACTGAAGGAAACACTTGAAAGAATCATCAACGAAGGATCAGGTGGCCTGATCGCGATCATTCTATAACATGTGAGACTCCTCATCGATAGGGGTCTTTTTTTGTGCTTCAGTCATAAATAGACAATTGAATAAAGATTAGTCAGATTCAGCTAAAATTAGGAATGTTCGTTCGTAAAAGTGCGCTTGATCCTTGACGAATAAGGCTTCTCCCCTTTAAAATGCTTGATATGGTATTTCATATGTGTTAATCTACTTACAGAAAATCTTCACTTTGTTGGACAATCATTCCTTCAAAAAGGATTTTCTACATGAAAGCCATGAATAACGCTTTTTATACGCTCTTTTTTCAAAGGAAGCGTATAGAAAGAAGTTGAATTGTGAAGTAATGATAACAATCTACTGATTGCATCTTTTTGGGAGGAGGTGAAAGGCATGAACAAGACAGAACTTATTAACGCGGTTGCTGAAGCAAGCGAGTTATCTAAAAAAGACGCGACAAAAGCAGTTGATTCTGTTTTTGATACAATTTTAGATGCACTTAAAAATGGTGACAAAATCCAACTAATTGGTTTTGGTAACTTTGAAGTACGTGAGCGTTCTGCTCGTAAAGGACGTAACCCACAAACTGGTGCAGAGATCGAAATCCCTGCAAGCAAAGTACCTGCTTTCAAACCAGGTAAAGCACTTAAAGACGCGGTGGCAGGTAAATAATCGTTATGTGTAATGATCCTGGTGCAGGAGTTATACATATACAGTTTCGCACTGGTCTAGAAAAGCCCCTTCGATAAGGGGCTTTTCCTTTTGATTCTAGAGGTGTCATTAGAACGCTCTTCTTTGCTTTTAGGATCTGAAGTGTGCTAGAATCTGAATGAAATGTAATCGCCTTTGGAGGATATAATACATGAGTGAAATAAATAAAGAATTAATCGAACATGCTGTACGTGATATATTAAAAGCAATTGGAGAAGACCCAGATCGTGAAGGACTTCTTGATACTCCGAAACGAGTAGCAAAAATGTATGAAGAAGTGTTCTCAGGCTTAAATGAAGATCCAAAAGAACATTTTAAAACCATTTTTGGTGAAGATCATGAGGAACTCGTTCTTGTCAAAGATATTGCATTCCATTCAATGTGTGAACATCACCTCGTCCCGTTCTATGGAAAAGCCCATATCGCTTACATTCCCCGTGGTGGAAAAGTGACGGGACTAAGTAAGCTTGCAAGAGCAGTAGAAGCAGTAGCCAAACGCCCGCAGTTACAGGAGCGTATCACATCAACGATTGCAGATAGTATGGTGGAAACACTTGATCCGCATGGCGTGATGATTGTCATTGAAGCAGAGCATATGTGCATGACGATGCGCGGTGTGAAAAAGCCTGGCGCTAAAACTGTGACATCAGCAGTACGCGGCACATTTGCAAATGATGCGGCGGCAAGAGCAGAAGTGCTTTCCTTGATTAAAAACGATTAATCAATAGATAGATGGAAGGTGAAAAGGTTGAGTGAAAATAAAGCATCTGATTTTGTGGTGATTAAAGCCATTGATAATGGCGTGAATGTAATCGGCTTAACAAGAGGCTCTGATACAAGATTTCACCATTCCGAAAAACTTGATAAAGGTGAAGTCATTATCGCACAATTTACTGAGCATACATCGGCTATCAAAGTAAGAGGCGATGCCGTCATTCAAACAAGCTTCGGTGAAATTCAAAGCGAGGCAAAGAAATAAAGCGTGACCATCACTTGATCAGATCAAAATGAGAATGGTTATGATATAATAAATCTCTATACAATGTGCAGGGCTACATATGAAACTGTAATTTTTGGGACAAGGGTGATATCTTTGCAAGACATCTACGGAATTTTATCGAATATCAATATAAAACTGAACAAAAAGCTTTCTCATCCTTACTTAGCCAAGCATTTACGGGCACCACTCATTGATGAGGATAAGCTCTTTCTTTTTCATGCAATGTTTGATGAAGCTCAGATTGATGCAGAAAAAAAAGAAAATTATATTTTAACGGCGATGCTTGTGCAAATTGCCCTTGATACCCATGATGAAGTCACAACGGCTGCAGCGATTAAACAAGACGAGTTCAAAAATCGTCAGCTCACCATCCTAGCAGGAGACTATTTCAGTGGTCTCTATTATTCTCTTCTCTCAGACATGAAAGATATATACATGATCCGGACTCTTGCGACGGCGATCAAAGAGATCAATGAACATAAAATTAGACTGTATGATCAGTCCATTCAAGATGCGTCGAGCTTTTATAAGAGTGTGGCGACAGTAGAATCTGCGCTATTCCAAAGGGTCTCTGAACACTTTAAGCTGCCGCACTGGAACGAGATCGCTAGTCGTTTCCTTGTTTATAAGCGTTTTATGAGGCAAACAGAAGGTGACAAACATTTAAAACTTTTTTTGAACGATCGCTTTATGGATGCCTACCAGTGTTTTGATAACTTTCAAGATGAAGGCTATGTGCAAGCTGAACAGCCGATCAAGGCGTACCTTGGTTCATCACCGTTCGTTCAAAAAGAGCTATTAAATCGCTTGGATCATATTAAAAATGAGCCTGCGTACCATCAGAAAGTGGAAGAAGGGTAAGTCATGCAGCAATCAAAAGAACAGCGAGTACACGGTGTATTTGAAAAAATATATAAAAACTATGATCAAATGAACTCTGTCATTAGTTTTAAACAACATAAAAAGTGGCGCGACAAAACAATGAAGCTTATGAATGTTCCAAAAGGAGCAAAAGCGTTAGATGTTTGTTGCGGAACTGCCGATTGGACGATTGCACTTGCAGACGCTGCAGGAGAAAATGGCGAGATCAAAGGGCTGGATTTTAGTGAAAATATGCTAAGTGTTGGGGAAACGAAAGTGAAAGCAGGGGGCTACAGTCAAATTGAATTGCTTCACGGCAATGCGATGGAACTGCCTTTTGCGGATGATTCATTCGATTATGTCACCATCGGCTTTGGCCTTCGAAATGTCCCTGATTACTTAACAGTATTAAAAGAAATGACTAGAGTGGTGAAGCCTGGCGGAATGGTTGTATGCCTTGAAACATCACAGCCTGAAATGATTGGATTTAAGCAAGGGTATTATATCTATTTTAAATACATTATGCCGCTTTTTGGAAAGCTGTTTGCTAAAAGCTATCAAGAGTATTCTTGGCTTCAAGAGTCTGCCAAAACCTTCCCTGGCATGAAAGAGTTAGCTTCGCTTTTCGAAGAAGCAGGCTTGTCTGATGTCTCGTATCATCCATTTACAGGTGGTGTCGCAGCAACACATATCGGAAAGAAGCTTTGAATAAACGATATTCGGGTGAAAATAATGAAACTAAAAGCAATGATTTCTTTTTTAAATCATGATATTGATATAATTGAAAAAGAGCTTGAACAGACTGTTCGCTCTGATTATGCTTTATTAAGTGAAGCAGGTCTTCATTTGCTACAAGCGGGCGGAAAACGAATCCGCCCCGTTTTTGTTCTCCTTTCAGGTATGTTTGGCGACTACGATATTAATAAAATCAAGTATGTCGCTGTTGCCTTGGAATTAATTCATATGGCATCACTCGTCCACGACGATGTGATTGACGATGCTGAACTAAGAAGAGGAAAACCAACCATTAAGGCAAAATGGGACAACAGAATTGCCATGTATACAGGTGACTACTTATTCGCACGCTCACTTGAGTATATGACGAAAATCAATCACCCAATGGCACATGAAATCTTATCGAAAATGGTTGTTGAACTCTGTCTTGGTGAAATTGAGCAAGTAAAAGACAAATACAATATGGACCAAAATCTCCGTACATATTTAAGAAGAATTAAGCGAAAAACAGCCCTGCTGATTGCAGGAAGCTGTCAACTAGGTGCTATTGCAGCAGGCACTGATGAAAAAACACATAAAGCCCTCTATTGGTTTGGGTATTATGTCGGTATGTCCTATCAGATCATAGATGATGTCCTTGACTTCACCTCAACAGAGGAAGAACTAGGCAAGCCTGTAGGCGGCGATCTATTACAAGGAAATGTCACACTACCAGTGCTATTTGCATTGAAAAACCCGACATTAGAAGGTCAATTAAAATTGATTAATAGTGAGACAACGCAAAAGCAACTAAAGCCTGTGATCGATAGCCTAAAACAAACAGATGCCATCGATCGCTCCATTCGCGTGAGTGAGATGTATTTGCAAAAAGCATTCGAACAGCTAGACGAGCTTCCGCGTGGACGGGCTAAAACAGCACTTGCCTCCATTGCCAAATATATTGGGAAACGAAAATTCTAATCAACTTCGTGTTGATTGGTTTTTTTTGTGAAATATTTTGTCAAAAATTGATTCTTTTTTAAAAAGATGATACGATCACTTTGTAAGAATGTAAGCCTATACATACATAACGACGGGGTGGGAAACGGATATGGACAAAACATTTCTGATGGTGAAACCTGATGGTGTTGAAAGGCAATTAATCGGTGAAATTGTAACAAGATTCGAAAAAAAGGGGCTTAAGCTTGTTGGTGCAAAACTAATGAGTATTCCGAAAGAAGTAGCCGAAACACATTACGGAGAGCATAAAGAAAAACCATTTTTCGGGGAATTGGTTTCTTTTATTACATCAGGACCGGTTTTTGCAATGGTATGGCAAGGGGAACAAGTAGTAGACGTGACAAGACAGATCATTGGCAAAACCAATCCGAAGGAAGCATTGCCAGGTACAATCAGAGGAGACTATGGATTAACCGTTGGAAAGAACATCATTCATGGATCTGACTCACCAGAGAGTGCCGAAAGAGAAATCAACTTATTCTTCAAGCAAGAAGAGCTCACACACTGGGATCAAACCATTTCTAGCTGGATTTATTAATTCATCAAGCCAAGGTGTTCATCAAGAGAACACCCTGGCTTTTTTTATATTACGTCTTTTTCTATTATGAATTTCACAAGAGATGATACAAATTTATGATAAAAACAGCTATACTAGGACAAAGAAGATCAGACAGGAGAGGACACAGATGGATCAATATCAAGTATTTGTAGAAAAATGGAAAAAACTAACCGGAGTAGATTTAAATCTATACAAAGAAGCACAAATGAAAAGAAGGTTATCGTCTCTTTACGATAAAAAAGGATACAAGGATTTTGAAGCATTTGCAGTGGCTTTAGAAAAAGACAGAGAACTACTTGAAGAAACGATGGACCGTATGACCATTAATGTGTCAGAATTTTACCGAAACTATCAACGGTGGGAAGTGCTTGAGCAAAAAATCCTTCCACTTCTATTAAAAAACGGTGGGAACTTAAAAATATGGAGTGCCGCATGTTCTACAGGAGAAGAGCCCTATACCCTTTCTATGTTGTTGTCGAGCCACCCACTTGTAAAGGACTTTCAAATTATTGCGACAGATATCGATGACAAAGTCTTGCAATCGGCTCAAGAGGGGAAATACCATGCACGCTCCTTACAAGAAGTGCCTGAACATATAAAACAGAAATATTTCACAAAAGAAGATACCTCATATTACAAAGTCAATCATGAGGTGCGAAAACATATTCAATTTAAAAAGCATAACCTTTTAGCAGACCCATATGAGAAACAGCTAGATCTCATTGTTTGCCGAAATGTACTGATCTATTTCACAGAAGAGGCGAAAGAAGAGATTTACTTAAAAATGAGCAACAGCTTAAAAACAAATGGGGTATTATTTGTTGGGTCTACAGAACAGATTTTCCACCCAGAAAAGTACGGGATGACCTCTGCTGATACTTTCTTTTATCAAAAAAAGTAATCTAGCTGACTTTTTGCTAGAGAATATGTTATTATAGTTTTACTTAAAAGCGTTAATGCGATGAAGGGAGATAGAGTCATGAGGTACTTAACAGCAGGTGAATCACATGGTCCACAATTGACGACGATTATTGAAGGAGTTCCGGCGGGGCTTTACATAGAGCAGGATGATATCAATTATGAATTGGCAAGAAGACAAAAAGGCCATGGACGCGGAAGAAGAATGCAAATAGAAAAAGATCAAGCTCAAGTATTAAGTGGTGTTCGCCACGGAAAAACGTTAGGTTCTCCTATTACACTTGTTGTTGAAAACAACGATTGGAAGCACTGGACGAAGGTCATGGGTGCAGAGCCGATTACCGAAGAAGAAGAAAGTGAAATGAAGCGTCAAATTTCTCGTCCTAGACCAGGACATGCAGATTTAAATGGCGCCATTAAATATGGACATCGTGATATGCGGAATGTATTAGAGCGCTCATCAGCTCGCGAAACAACTGTACGAGTGGCAGCAGGTGCAGTGGCGAAGCAAATTTTGGCCCACCTTGGGATCAAAGTCGCTGGACACGTGCTTGAGATTGGTGGCGTAAAAGCAGAAGATACTGCATACAAATCGATTGAAGATTTGCAACAGGTAACGGAAGAATCACCTGTCCGTTGTTATGATGAAGAAGCAGGTCAAAAAATGATGAACGCGATCGATGAAGCGAAGAAAAATGGTGATTCGATTGGTGGGATTGTAGAAGTCATTGTAGAAGGAATGCCAGTTGGAGTCGGCAGTTACGTTCATTATGACCGCAAACTGGATAGCAAGCTTGCAGGTGCTGTTTTAAGTATCAATGCATTTAAAGGCGTTGAATTTGGGATTGGATTCGAGGCAGCGTCTAAGAATGGCAGTGAAGTTCATGATGAAATCATTTGGGATGAAGAAAAGGGATATACGAGAAAGACAAATCGCTTAGGCGGTCTTGAAGGCGGAATGTCAACAGGTATGCCAATTGTCGTAAGAGGTGTCATGAAACCAATTCCGACACTTTACAAGCCACTAAAGAGCGTTGACATCGAGACGAAAGAACCTTTCACAGCAAGCATTGAACGCTCAGATAGCTGTGCTGTGCCAGCTGCAAGTGTTGTAGCAGAAGCAGTCGTTGCTTGGGAGATTGCCAATGCAGTCGTTGAACAATTCGGTCTTGACCAAATCGATCGTATTAAAGAGAATGTAGAAAAAATGCGCCAACTTCAGAGGGAGTTTTAATGAAAACATTGGAAGTTCGTACGTCATTAACCACATATCCTGTATATATCGGTGACGGGATTAGACAGAATATCGTAGACTTGATGACTTCCACTGGCCGCTCCTATACGAAACTTTTACTTGTGACAGATTCTGCAGTTGATGCCATTTACGGTCACGAAATGGTCCAGCTACTTAAGCAGAAGTGGTCAGTCGAAAAAGTCGTCGTACCAAATGGAGAAGAGTCAAAATCATTCTCACAGTTTGAGCATATCCATACGAAAGCCATCCAATTTCAGCTAGATCGCTCCTCGTGTATCATAGCACTAGGCGGGGGCGTGATTGGTGACTTGGCTGGCTTTGCAGCAGCCACTTACATGAGAGGCATTGATTTCATCCAAGTTCCGACCACCTTGCTCGCACATGATAGTGCAGTAGGAGGGAAAACAGGCATCAATCACACACTTGGGAAAAACCTGATTGGGGCATTTCATCAGCCAAGAGCTGTCGTTTATGATACAAGCATGCTAGATACATTGTCTGACGTAGAAATGAGGTCTGGTTTTGCAGAGGTCTTGAAACATGCGCTTATTTCAAGTGAGGACTTTTTGTCAGAATTAATGTCGATCCGTTCGCTCGTAGAATTATCAAAAGACGAGTTAGCACATATGCTGTATCGAGGGATTCAAGTAAAAGCCTCTATTGTTCAAGAAGACGAAAAAGAACAAGGCATTCGTGCATTTTTGAATTTTGGTCATACACTAGGTCATGCCATTGAAGCAGAGTATGGATACGGAGTCATTACACACGGTGATGCGATTGCGATCGGTATGCAGTTTGCTTTATATGTCAGTGAAAAGGTGGTAGGACTGCGTATTCATCGTTCACAACTAAAAGAGTGGATGAAAGAATTAGGCTTCCCGCTACAAGTCAGACAAGATATCTCCACAGATGCGTTTGTGGATCGAATGATCGGTGACAAGAAGGCAAGGGGCGGACGTGTTCAATTTGTTTTATTAAAACAAATAGGTGATGTGACCTTGCATTCATTTACGAAAAATGAACTGTATCAGTGGCTTGAAGAATGGAAACGTGAGGAGGGATGTCTATGATGTTTCGCGGGATACGTGGGGCTACAACGGTAACAGAAGATACAGAAACAGAAGTGTTAACTAAAACGAAACAACTGTTAGAAGCCATCATTTCAAGAAATCAAGTAGAACCAGAACGTGTCGTGCAGATTTTAATTTCTGCAACACCTGATATTCACTCCGTCTTTCCAGCAAAAGCGCTTCGACAGTTCGAAGGCTGGACGTATGTTCCTGTTACGTGTATGCAGGAGCTTGACATCGATGGAGGACTAAAACAGTGCATCCGGGTATTAATGACTGTCCAGACAGAGACGAATCAAAAAGACATACAACACGTTTACTTAGAAGAAGCGGTGACGCTCCGTCCTGATTTACAGTTGACAAAAAACATAGACTTATAATACGATATGAACAGCCGAAGTTTACACACAGGTGTAAACGGCAAAGTAAGTGTAGAGAAGCTGAGAATGAGACTAGGGTAGTTGAGATGAGTAGAGTTGAGCAGAGATACGATACTTCTATTTAATCATACTGCCTAAAAGAGGAACATCTCTTTTAGGCTTATTTCGTATACTCACAACCCCCTATATTTACCCCTCATTCTCCTTAATCCAAATTAAGGAGCGTGCCTATGAATTCCCAATCAAACTTTACCCAATTTTTAACGGACAGTGAGTCCTACAAAACAATTCCAATTGTTAAAACCATTACCGTTGATACACTCTCTCCTATTCAAATTGTAGAGAAGTTGAAACAAGATATTGTGTATTTGCTTGAAAGCAAAGACGAATCTTCAAGCTGGTCGAGATACTCTTTTATTGGACTCCATCCATTTTTAACGTTACATGAGGACAGACAACAATACATTGCACGTGACGATACAGGCGAGGAAGTAATGCGAAAGCAAGAACTGAAAGATTTGCTAGACTGGATGAAAGCACAGTATCAGATTAAGACACCAGATGTTGATATTCCATTTACAGGCGGAGCGGTCGGTTACTTAAGCTATGATCTCATCCCAAGCATTGAGCCATCTGTTCAGCCACATCCAAAAGCTTCAACATCAGATCAATGCACATTATATGTCTGTCAAACGATGATCGCTTTTGACCATGTAACAAATCAAGTCCATTTTATTCAATATACAAAACTATCAGGTAACGAAACCGTTGAACAAAAACAGCAAGCTTACACACAAAATCAAGAGCGTCTCGAACACATGATTCAACAGTTACACACGCAAATAAACATGAAAGAACTCATTCTATTAGATGATACGAATGAGCCGCCAGTTTTTGATCAAGTGACATCAACGTACGAAAAAACACAGTTCTTGCATGATGTAGAAAAAATAAAGGAGTATATCCGAGCAGGGGACATCTTTCAAGGAGTACTCTCACAACGATTTGATATTCCCGTGACCGTCAGTTCATTTGAATTGTATCGTGTGCTTCGCATCGTAAATCCCTCGCCATATATGTATTTTATGAGATTAAAAGATCGGGATTTAGTAGGGAGCTCACCAGAACGATTAATTCATGCGAAAAATGGCCATTTAGAAATTCACCCAATCGCAGGAACAAGAAAACGGGGAAAAACAAAAGAAGAAGATGCTGCACTTGCAAGAGAACTGTTAGAAGATAAAAAAGAAAAAGCAGAGCATTACATGTTAGTAGACCTTGCTAGAAATGATGTTGGGCGCGTCGCAGAATACGGCAGTGTATCTGTCCCCACCTTTACAAAAGTCGTGAACTTCTCACACGTCATGCACATTATTTCGGTTGTGACCGGAAAGCTGAAGCGCGGGACTCACCCAGTTGATGCCTTAATGTCAGCCTTTCCGGCAGGTACATTAACTGGCGCACCGAAAATTAGGGCCATGCAATTATTAAATGAAATGGAACCTGAGCCAAGAGAGACATATGGTGGCTGTATCGCCTATATCGGCTTTGATGGCAATATTGATTCCTGTATCACCATTCGGACGATGAGCGTCAAAAATCAGGTCGCCTCCATACAAGCAGGCGCTGGTATTGTTGCAGATTCTGTACCTGAAAAAGAATGGGAAGAAACGTGTAACAAAGCTGGGGCACTACTCAAAGCCATTCAACTCGCTGAACATATTTTCACAGAAAAGGAGCGTGTGCAAGATGAATCAACGACTATCAGCTCTTGTTAACGGTGCTTATTTAACGGAAAGTGAAGCTAGCAGGCTCATGCAAGATATGATGAGCGGTTCTTTAACAGATGCGGAAGTCGCTGCAAGTCTATCTATCCTAGCGCACAGGGGAGAAACGTCTGAAGAGATGACAGGCTTTGTGAAAGCGATGAGGGAGAATGTCACGCCGGCGGATGGATCTCTTGACGTCGTTGATACGTGTGGTACCGGCGGAGATGGATTATCGACTTTTAATATATCGACAGCTGCGGCGATTGTAGCATCTGCTACCGGAGCTAAAATTGCCAAGCATGGAAATCGGTCGGTTTCGTCCAAGAGCGGGAGTGCTGATGTGTTAGAACATCTTGGTATCCAAATTCAATCTACACCAGAAGAAACAAGAAGACACATACAGCAAAAAAACATGGGATTCTTATTTGCACCGCTTTATCATGCATCAATGAAGCAGGTAGCAGCGGTCCGTAAGCAGCTCGGATTTCGCACGGTCTTTAATTTATTAGGACCACTTTGCCATCCATTGCAAGCCAAAAAGCAAATGATTGGTGTTTATTCAAAGGAAAAAGCAAAAATAATGGCCAAAGCCCTTGCCCCTCTAGAACCTGAACATGTTCTATTTGTTTGTGGGGAAGATGGATTAGATGAATTAACCATTACAGCAAATTCATATGTCATTGAACTTAAAAAAAATGTGATGACAGAATATACACTGAACCCAGAAGACTTTGGATTAAAAAAAGGGCGTTTATCAGACATTCAAGTACATTCACCAAAAGAGAGTGCGAATCTTATTCAGAATATATTGAATCATCAAACAGAAGGAGCACCCCTGCATATTACCGCTTTGAATGCGGGAGCGGCTTTATATGTGGCAGGAAAATCAGAAAGTCTAATGGCAGGTACATTAAAAGCTCTTGAGACCATTAAAAGTGGTGCAGCCAGACAACAATTAGACCGACTAAAACATTATGAGAAAGGGGAACAAATCTATGCTTAAAGAAATCATTGCACGAAAAAAGGAACATATTCAAACACTACAATTGCCCATCGATAGACAGTTTGAAAGGCGGTCATTTAAAGAAGCGCTCGCCCATCCGCAACGGTCCATTGGTCTCATTGCTGAAGTGAAAAAGGCGTCTCCATCAAAAGGAATCATTCAGCCAAACTTTGATCCATTACAAACAGCAAAAGCATACGAATCATCAAAAGCAGACTGCTTGTCCGTCTTAACGGACGAACCTTTTTTTCAAGGGAAAAATGAATATTTGTCTCTCATAAAAGAGCACGTATCATGTCCGATTTTAAGAAAAGATTTCATCATAGATTCGATACAAATTGAAGAGTCGAAGCGTATCGGGGCTGATGCGATTTTGTTAATAGGAGAAGTGTTAGAGCCTAAAAAGCTATATGAATTGTATCTTGAAGCGAAAGAAAAGGGACTCGATGTGCTTGTTGAAGTGCACGCAGCAGATACTCTGTCAAACATATTGAATATTTTCACCCCTGACATTATCGGGATCAATAACCGGAATTTAAACACATTTACAACAACCGTCGTGCAAACGGAAGAAATTGCACCACTTGTTCCTAAAGATGTTTTACTAGTCAGTGAAAGCGGCATCCAGTCATTTGACGATCTTACCTTTGTGAAAAAACATGGAGCAAATGCAGTTCTTGTTGGTGAATCGTTGATGCGAGAATCGTCACAGGAACATGCTGTTAAAACCTTGTTTGGAGAAAAATAATGAAGAAGCCATATGTAAAATATTGCGGTGCGACATCTCAAGAGGACGTTGAATGCATCTCGGCATCTCGTGCGGATGCCATTGGATTTATCTTTGCGCCGAGTAAAAGACAAGTGAATCCAGTTCATGTCAAACACTGGCTAGAACAAACGACGTGTTGGCAAGATGTCGTGGGTGTGTTTGTGAATGAACATGTAAAGAAAGTCTGTGAGATCACTAGACAAATTCCGTTAGATATTGTCCAGCTACATGGGGATGAAACACCTGAAGAAGCCCAAAAAATAAAAGAACAAACAGCGGCTACCATTTGGAAAGTGTTTCACCACGAATCGAATATTCAGGAAACACTTGATCATATGACAGCATTTGCACCTGTGGTAGATGGCTTTCTCATCGATGCCAAAGTAAAAGGAGTAAGAGGTGGATCTGGAACTGCTTTTGCATGGGAGGCAGTGCCCACATACGTCCAGCATGCAAGACAATTGAAGAGAACTTGCGCCATTGCAGGAGGAGTAACACCGGCAACGATCAAGAAGTTACTTGCCTTTGAACCAGAAGCGATCGACCTTTCAAGTGGAATAGAAGAAAACGGAAAGAAAAGCATGGCAAAGATCAAATTGCTAGAAGAAAGGATGTTAAATGATGTACACATACCCAAATGAGATTGGTAGATATGGAGAGTTTGGCGGCAAATTTGTTCCGGAGACGCTCATGCAGCCACTTGAAGAAATTGAAACAGCATTTCGTGAATTACAACAAGACCCTCATTTTCAGAAAGAGTATATAGCACTTTTGCAAAATTATTCAGGTCGACCAACTGCTCTCACATACGCAGATCAATTATCCACATACCTTGGCGGTGCAAAAATCTATCTGAAAAGAGAAGATTTAAATCACACGGGCGCACACAAAATCAACAATGCATTAGGGCAGGCGCTACTTGCGAAAAAAATGGGGAAATCGCATATCATCGCCGAAACAGGTGCAGGTCAGCACGGTGTAGCAGCTGCAACTGTCGCTGCAAAGTTTGGATTATCTTGTACGGTCTTTATGGGAAAAGAAGATGTGGAAAGACAATCACTGAATGTATTCCGAATGAAACTACTAGGTGCGAAGGTTATCCCTGTGACAAGCGGGAATGGCACATTAAAAGATGCTACAAATGAAGCCATTCGTTATTGGGTACAAAATTGTAGTGATCATTTTTATATGATTGGATCGGTTGTGGGACCTCACCCCTATCCTCAAATTGTTAGTGAGTTCCAGCGGATGATTGGGGATGAAGCAAGAGCACAGTTACTTGAAAAAGAAGGTCAGCTTCCCCATAAAGTAATTGCCTGTGTAGGAGGAGGAAGTAATGCCATTGGCATGTACCGTGCTTTTTTAAATGATGATGTAGATCTGATTGGGGTAGAGGCCGCTGGTAAAGGAATCGATACCCAATTACATGCAGCAACCATCACAAAAGGAACAAAAGGTGTGATTCATGGCTCGTTAACGTATTTAATTCAAGATGAATTTGGCCAAATCATAGAGCCGTATTCCATTTCAGCTGGATTAGATTACCCAGGCATCGGACCAGAACATGCATACTTACATGCGAGTGGGCGCGTGCAATATATCAGTGCGACAGATCAAGAGGCGCTGGATGCATTAAAACTACTGACTGAAAAAGAAGGGATTTTACCAGCAATTGAATCAGCACATGCTTTAGCGAAAGCGTTCGAGATCAGCCAGAAGATGAATGAACAAGAGATCGTTCTTGTCTGTCTATCAGGTAGAGGTGATAAGGATGTACATACCTTAATGAACGCATTTGAAAGTGAGGGTAAAACAACATGTTGACATTTCAATTAGAGGAAAACGAAAAATTATTCATCCCTTTTATTACGGCAGGAGATCCGACAGAAGAGATCACGATTGATATCGCTCTTGCCCTACAAGCAGCGGGTGCACATGCTATAGAATTAGGTGTCCCTTATTCCGATCCATTAGCGGACGGCCCTGTCATCCAAAGAGCCTCCAAAAGAGCGCTGCAACATGGCATGAATATTGTAAAAGCAATAGAATTAGCAGGAAAGATGAAAAAAAATGGTCTAAAAATTCCCGTCATTCTATTTACGTATTATAATCCTGTGTTACAATTAGATACAGAATACTTTTTCGCTTTACTGCACAAAAATCATATTTCGGGACTCTTAACGCCCGACTTGCCGTTTGAAGAGAGCAGCGATCTTCAGAAAAGTTGTCAAACTCATGGCATCACTTATATATCGCTCGTTGCACCAACTAGCAAGTCACGATTAGAAAAAATTATAGGGCAGGCAGAAGGTTTTGTGTATTGTGTTTCATCTCTTGGTGTAACAGGTGTCAGACAATCCTTTGATACATCCATTTCTGATTTTATTCAACAAGTGAAACAGCTCAGTCAAATCCCAGTTGCAGTCGGTTTTGGCATCTCAACAAGAGAACAAGTAGAGGCAATGAATAAAATGAGTGATGGTGTCGTTGTAGGCAGTGCACTTGTGAAAAAGATAGAAGAACTTCAACAGCAATTGCTGGAAAGTCAGACACGTCCAGACGCCTTAAGAGAATTTGAAGCATATGCAAAAACATTTAGTCCCCTCTATTCATTCAAATGAGGTGAACAATTTTGCAAATCAAGGATCAATTAAAACAGCTAAAACCGTATCAACCTGGTAAACCAATAGAAGAGGTTAAAAAAGAATATCAATTAGATAAAATTGTGAAACTGGCTTCAAATGAAAACCCTTTTGGATGTTCAGCACATGCAAAAGACGCAATACAAGGTGAGCTCGATCAATTAGCGATTTATCCTGATGGATACAGCGCAACATTAAGAACGGAGCTAGCTGAATTCCTTGATGTCGGTGAAAAACAATTAATTTTCGGAAATGGCTCTGATGAACTTGTACAAATCATCGCGCGAGCGTTTCTTGATAAACATACAAACACGGTGATCCCAGCTCCATCTTTCCCGCAATATCGTCACAATGCAGTGATCGAACAAGCGGAGATTCGGGAAGTATCACTGTTAGAAGGCGGTGCCCATGATCTCCAAGGCATGTTAGATGCCATCGATGAAAAAACGAAGGTTGTATGGGTGTGTAATCCAAATAATCCGACTGGGAATCATTTGACAGAAAAAGAGCTTGTGGCGTTTTTAGACAAAGTACCAGATCATGTACTTGTTGTATTAGATGAAGCATATTTTGAATATGTTCGAGCGGAAGACTTTCCAAATAGCCTATCGCTATTAGACACGTATCGAAATATCATTGTCCTTCGTACATTTTCTAAGGCGTATGGACTTGCTGCACTACGTGTAGGTTATGGCGTCGCATCAGAGGAACTGATTACAGCCATCGAACCAACTAGAGAGCCGTTTAATACAAGTCGTATTGCCCAAGCAGCAGCACGCGCTGCCATTAAAGATCAGGACTTTATTCAATCTTGTAGACAAAAAAATGAAGCAGGCCTTCTGCAATATCAAACATTTGCTGATCGGCTTGGACTATTTATCTATCCGTCTCAAACGAACTTTGTCCTCATTGATTTCAAAAGGGATGCAGATGAATTATTCAATGCATTATTGAAAAAAGGCTATATTGTTCGTTCTGGTAAAGCCCTTGGTTTTCCAACATGTTTGCGTATTACTGTTGGCACAGCAGAGCAAAATGAAGAAATCTTAAAGACACTTGCTGATTTATTAGAAGGCATTCATGCGTAATATCACAATGAAGTCATATCTGTTTTTGGATATGGCTTTCATTGTACCAATCCAACATACAATACATATAAGCTTTGAAAGGGCTTGTTGAATTTTTGTGAAAAAACAGGTGATGAACATGAACGAAGCAAACGAAACAATTTTAATCGCTGGACTCGGTTTAATAGGTGGTTCCATTGCACTGTCGATAAAAAAGAAATTCCCTCATAAAAAAATTGTAGGCTACGATGTGTCAGAGGAGCAGACGGTGGCTGCTACAAAACTTGGCATCATTGATGAGGCAGCAGGTTCCTTTATGGAAGCTTTAAAAAAATCAGCAACGATTATTTTAGCGACGCCTGTACAGCAAACGGTGAAGATGCTAGGTGAAATTGCAGACTCTGGTATTGAAAGAGAGCTTACGATTACGGATGTCGGCAGTACAAAGCAAAAAGTTGTTGATTTTGCCGAAAAAACACTACCTTCTCATTACCAATTTATTGGTGGACATCCAATGGCAGGCTCACATAAATCAGGTGTAATCGCAGCAAAAGATTTTTTATTTGAAAATGCCTTCTATATTTTAACGCCTGCAAAACACACACAACGAGTTGCCGTTGACCGTTTGAAGGACTTATTAATTGGGACAAATGCACATTTTATTGAAATGACGCCAGAAGAACATGATGCTGTGACAAGTGTGATTAGTCATTTCCCGCATATCGTAGCAGCAAGTCTTGTGCATCAAGCGCATCACTTTGAAGAGCAATCCCCACTTGTAAAACGCTTTGCAGCTGGAGGCTTTCGTGATATTACTCGCATTGCTTCAAGTAATCCTGCGATGTGGCGAGATATTCTACTGCACAATAAAAACAAGATTTTGGACCGTTTTCATGATTGGAAGAAAGAAATTGATCGCATTGAATCAATTGTCCAAAATGAAGATGCGGAAGGTCTATTCTCTTATTTTCAAGACGCAAAGGAATATCGTGATGGGCTACCTTTAAGAAAAAAAGGAGCAATCCCTGCTTTTTATGACCTATATGTTGATATCCCCGATCATCCGGGTGTTATTTCAGAGATTACAGGATATTTAGCTAGTGAAAAAATTAGTATTACGAATATCCGAATTATTGAAACACGTGAGGACATTAACGGGATATTAAGAATTAGTTTTCAAACAGATGATGACCGCAAGCGGGCAGAAATCTGTATCAAAAATCGAGCGAAATACGATACATTTTATGCTGACTGAGGTGACAAACATGAAAATTCATAAAAATGCTCCAATGAATGGAGAGATTCATATTCCAGGTGATAAATCTATTTCACATAGATCTGTCATGTTTGGTGCAATTGCGGAAGGGACCACAGTGGTATCAAACTTTCTCCCTGGAGCAGATTGTTTAAGCACAATTGATTGTTTTAGAAAAATGGGGGTCGACATTCAGCAAAAGGGTACGGATGTTGTCATCCATGGAAAAGGAATGAAAAAACTGAACGAACCAACTGATATTCTTGATGTTGGTAATTCAGGTACAACCATTCGATTAATGATGGGGATTTTGGCTGGCTGTGATTTCCACAGTACCCTCGTTGGTGACGAAAGTATTGCCAAAAGACCAATGAAACGTGTAACTGAACCACTCAAACAATTTGGTGCAAAGATTGATGGCAGGGCGAATGGAGAATACACACCACTATCGATTCGTGGAGGTAATTTAAAAGCTATTTCTTATGATTCTCCTGTTGCGAGTGCACAAATTAAATCAGCTGTTCTCTTAGCTGGCCTTCAAGCAGAAGGGGTGACCACATTAAGAGAACCACATAAATCAAGAGATCATACGGAAAGAATGCTCTCCATGTTTGGTGTGTCGTTACAAGAAGATGCCCATAGTGTTTCACTTGAAGGTGGACAAACTTTAAAAGCGACAGATATATTTGTTCCTGGTGACATTTCTTCTGCTGCATTCTTTTTAGTGGCTGGTTCTATTGTTCCAAATAGCCGTATTGTATTGAAGAATGTTGGGTTAAATCATACAAGAACCGGCATTATTGATGTGCTTCAACAAATGGGGGCAAACTTAGAAATAAATGAAGTTGAGGCCAAAGGCGGCGAACCGTATGGCGATTTAATCATCTCAACATCCTCATTAAAAGGCATTGAAATATCTGGTGATATCATCTCTAGATTAATCGATGAAATCCCTATCATTGCGCTTCTTGCCACTCAAGCAGAGGGGACAACGGTCATTAAAGATGCCGCAGAGTTAAAAGTAAAAGAAACAAATCGGATTGATACTGTTGTGTCAGAACTGAAAAAACTTGGTGCTGATATTGAAGCGACTGAAGATGGAATGAAAATTCATGGGAAAACGACCCTTAAAGGTGGCGCAATGACGTCAAGCTATGGTGATCACCGAATTGGTATGATGTTAGGAATTGCAGCTTGTATAACGAAAGAGCCAATAGAGATTCAAGATACTGAAGCAGTACATGTATCCTATCCAAATTTCTTCGACCATATAGAATATTTAACGAAAACAGTCTGAGGATGTCCTCAGGCTTTTTCTTTCCTCCTGCATATTTCAACATAATATAGCATAGCTTGTCTCAAGGTGAAACCTTGAAAAATAACATTATATGCATGAGAAAATGATTTTTGGGTAACCTCTTGTTTGGAAAATGACATTTTGGTGAAGGATTTGAATGAAAAAACAAGTTGAAATAGCAAAATAGGTTCATTTTAGAGGAGCAACATATTTGCTGGATGAGTACCTGTAGATTATGATATGAATTAACAAGAGTTTAGGTTTTTGGAAACAGAAAGGAACGGTTTGATTTGAATAGTTCATTAAAAGAAGCCATAAAATTAGTTGAGGCGGGTGAGATTGAAAAAGGTCTGACTATACTTGCACAAGCTGAAAAACATCTACATGATGAGGAAAAAGCACAAGCGGCTCAGTTATATTATGACTGGGGAGATATAGATAAAGCGAGACAATTGATTCGTGATCTACATGATTTATATCCAGAAGAAACGGGTTTAGCTTGTTTTTATGCGGAGCTTTTAATTGACTCAGATGAAGAAGAAAAGGCGATTGCTGTACTAGAATCGATTCCAGAAGACGATGATGCTTATCCAGAATGTCTATTATTAATGGCAGATTTGTATCAAATGCAAGGGTTATTTGAAGTCAGTGAACAAAAACTGCTGAAAGCGAAAGAACTACTTCCGCAAGAAACCGTCATTGATTTTGCATTAGGAGAGTTATATTTTTCTCAAGGTCTTTCGAAGAAAGCAGCTGAGTATTTTTATCATGTTGCAACGCAGCAAAATGAGGTTGGTGGGATCAACGTATATCAGAGACTTGCAGAATCGTTAAGTACAGCAGGAGAATTTGAAGATGCTCTTGAATGGTACGAAAAAGCAGTACAAGATCAAGCAGAACCAAATACCCTCTTTGGCTATGGATTTACTGCAATGAGAGCTGGCAAAACAAAGACAGCGATTCACCAGCTTTCTGAATTAAAAGAGATTGATCCGTCCTATTCATCTCTTTATATGCCTTTAGCAAAATGTTACGAGGAAGAAGGTCAATATTTCGAGGCATTAGACATTGTCAAAGAAGGTATTAAAATGGATGAGTATAATAAAGAGTTGTACTTATACGGTGCAAAGATCGGTTTAAAAAATGGGCAGGCAGATGATGCGAAAAAACTCCTGCAAGAAGCACTTGCTCTTGACCCTGGATATATTGAAGCAATTCAAACATTACTTGCGGTCTATTTAAATGAAGAACTTTTTGACGAGATACTGGACTTGATTCAAGAAGTAAGAAATTTTGGGGAAGATGATCCGAAATTGAATTGGTATGCTGCAACTGCATCTGTCGGACGTGAGGAATATAAAGAGGCAGCTGATTATTTTAAACGTGCTCTGCCAGATTTTGAAGAGGAGCGAGACTTTTTACATGAATATGCTCTTTTCCTTTTAGAAGAAGGCAGACAAAAAGAAGTATTGCCACTACTACGTAAAGTTCTTCAGAAAGATGGCACAAATGAAGAAATTGAAGAAATGATCTTGAGAATTGAAGACGAAATTTCCTTATAGTTTGCAGGAATGAAGAGCTGTTTTGTTGAATAATTCATGTATAGCAAGTTAATTTACGATAGAGGAGGGAATAACATGCAGACCCCTGTTTCTGTCAATGAAAAAAAGGAATTTATCCGGTGGTTTTTAAACCATTATCAGCTCAAGCGAAGAGAGTGCGTTTGGATTTTGAATTATTTAATGAGTCACGACTCTTTGATGGAAAAGGTTCATTTTGTAGAGCAAGCTGAATTTTGTCCAAGGGGAATCATTATGTCAACACACTGTGTGGATGAAGTTCCCTTTAGATTTTATAAAGAAAATATCATGACGACAGATGCTGAAAAGTCATTTCATGATATTCGCCTGAATAAACAGCAAGATTTGTTTATTCAACTAAATTTTCGCTCTGCATATCGTTCACCTGAATATGCCGCAGTCCTTGAAACAAACCCGCATATTCCAAAAGAACTTTATGAAAATGAAAAAGACAAAGATTTGGCAGAGAAAGTACTTGAACACTCCATTGCCACTTTCCAAAAAGAACGACTCATGAAAGAAATCGATGATGCACTTGATCGGCATGATCAAGAAACATTTAACAAGTTAGCAAAAGAATTAAGTCTATTATCATAAACTAAACAATTCGCCTTGCCCTTTACAGGCAGGGCTTTTCTGTCAGAAAGAGGGGAAATGGATGAAGTTTAAGTCAGAGGATGCGGATCAATTTTTACAATCTAAAGATTACATTGATACCGCTATCATTCCATTAGTTGGAATGAATATGAATCAAATCAAACAAACCGTCTCTTTAGGTGAGTTTACAATGCTTGTAGCAGAGGAACTTGAAAGGCAACTAAAAGGCCGGGTGTTTCTGTTTCCTACTTATACATATTTAGAAGTAAATGAGGTCAAAGAGGCAGACATTCTTGAAGTGAAAAAGTCAGTGCATCAACACTTTCAGAATGTGGTTTTTGTGACATCTGACAGCAATTGGCGACAGTATGATGAAATCAATGAATCACTTTTTCTCTTAAAGCCCGTACCACTTGAGCACTTAAAAGTCGAGCTGAAGCAAAAAGTCCTTCAAGACAGTGTTGAACAAATTTTGAACTTTTTGTTACAAAAATGGAACCCTTCATAAAAACCCTTACATTTGCATTGTACATAGCTTTTTAGCCTGTTGACCTTGTGAATAGATTGATATATTATGAGGGTGTCCTAGTTTTATGAAATTTTTTCTAATTCAGTTATAAAGTAGCTGACGACCTGAGGGGGGGAGAAAAAAATGAGCGAGAAGAGACATGGAGTGTCCAGGCGTCAATTTTTGAATTACACGTTGACCGGCGTAGGGGGATTTATGGCCGCTGGAATGCTCATGCCTATGGTTCGCTTTGCGCTTGACCCTGTGCTAAAAGGAACAGAGGAGCAAGATATGGTTCAAGTTGTCAGTGTTGATGAACTGACAAAAGAGCCGAAGCGCTTTGACTTTAAAATTGACCAAGTAGATGCATGGTATGAGTCAAAGGAATCTAGGTCAGCATGGGTGTACAAAGAAGGGGATGAAATTGTCGCTTTATCGCCAATCTGTAAACATTTAGGATGTACAGTGAACTGGAACAGTGATCCGAAAAATCCAAACAAATTTTTCTGCCCATGTCATTATGGGCTGTACGACAAGGATGGTACAAACGTACCCGGAACTCCACCGCTTGCGCCGCTTGACCATTATAAGCAGCAAGTGAAGGACGGATACCTCTATCTTGGAAAAGCTGTGCCGAAAGGGGAAGGGTAACGATGCTTAACAAGATTTATGATTGGGTAGATGAGCGGCTAGACATTACACCGATATGGCGGGATATTGCGGATCATGAAGTGCCAGAGCATGTCAACCCGGCACACCATTTTTCTGCATTTGTGTATTGTTTTGGCGGCTTAACTTTTTTTGTCACTGTCATTCAAGTCCTTTCGGGTATGTTTTTAACCATGTATTACGTGCCTGATATTAAGAACGCATGGGAATCTGTGTATTACTTACAAAATGAAGTGGCATTTGGACAGATTGTCAGAGGGATGCACCATTGGGGCGCGAGTCTAGTCATTGTCATGATGTTTTTACATACGCTGAGGGTCTTTTTCCAAGGGGCGTATAAGAAGCCTAGAGAGTTAAACTGGATTGTTGGTGTGCTCATTTTCTTTGTGATGCTTGGGCTAGGGTTTACAGGTTATCTTTTACCATGGGATATGAAAGCGCTCTTTGCGACAAAGGTAGGTCTTCAAATTGCGGAGGCGACTCCTTTCATTGGGACAGAGATTAAAACGCTACTAGCTGGTCATCCTGACATCGTAGGAGCACAAACGCTGACGAGATTTTTCGCTATCCATGTCTTTTTCTTGCCAGCGGCATTATTTGGGCTCATGGCTGCCCACTTTATTATGATACGTAAGCAAGGAATTTCTGGACCGCTGTAAAATTACGCGTTTGATGAATGTTCAAATAAGGAGGGGATGACTTTGCATAGGGGGAAAGGGATGAAGTTTGTCGGAGATTCTAGAATTCCGGCAGAAAGAAAACCTAATATACCTAAAGACTATTCCGAATATCCGGGGAAAACTGAAGCCTTTTGGCCAAACTTTCTATTAAAGGAATGGCTTGTAGGTGCCGTTTTTTTAATTGGATTTTTGGTCCTAACTGTTGTTCATGCACCTCCGCTTGAGCGGATGGCTGATCCAACAGATACAGGCTACATTCCGCTTCCTGACTGGTATTTCTTATTTTTATACCAGTTATTGAAGTATGAGTTTGCTGCAGGAAGTTATACTGTTGTTGGTGCGATGATTATGCCGGGAATTGCATTTGGTGCTTTATTGCTTGCTCCATTTCTTGATTCTGGTCCTGAGCGCAGACCATATAAAAGACCGATTGCAGTCGGCATGATGCTTCTAGCAGTTGGCGCAGCTACCTACTTAACTTGGGAGTCTGTTGCAACACATGATTGGGAAGCAGCAGCGAAACAAGGTGAAATTACGAAAGAAGCGGAAATTGATACCTCGGCTGAAGAGTATAAGATTTATCAGGAGCAGACGTGTATTTCCTGTCATGGTGAAAATATGCAAGGCGGTGCAGCTGGACCGTCACTTGTGGACAATGGGCTTTCACCAGAGGAAATCGCTAAAATCGCTGTAGAAGGAAAAGGAAACATGCCTAAAGGGATTTTCAAAGGCAGCGATGAAGAACTTGAAAAGCTTTCTAAATATTTATCTGAGGTCAAATCTAAATAATTTCAGTTGTTTAAATGCAAGTACAAGGATATACTCAAAATAGAAAAAAGCTGGCGCTGTCAGCTTTTTTCTGATTTTAACAGATCGTGAGTGAAGAAAAATATGAGATGGATCCAATATCTTTTAGCCACGCGCTATATGCTTGTGCTCGTGCTCATTGTCAATTTTTTTGGCACTGTGTACGGCTACTACTGGTATATTCCGCAGCTCATAGAGACACCGGCTAGCTTTTTACCTTTTGTTCCAGACAGCCCAACGGCTAGCTTTTTCTTTTTGTTTGTATTACTTGCGTTTCTGATGAAGCGTCACGCTCCTTATTTTGAAGCACTTGCGCTAGTGACCTTGATCAAATACGGTCTATGGGCGGTAGGGATGAATTTCCTTGTGCTTCTATCTGCTGATCAATTTCCGTGGGAAGGTTATATGTTAATTGCTTCTCATTTTGCGATGGCGGTTCAAGCTGTTTTATTTGCGCCGTATTATCGTTTTCACATGCGTCATTTGGTCGTAGCAGGCATTTGGATTTTACATAATGATGTGATTGATTATGTATTCGGTATGATGCCTCGTTACTCGATGCTTTCTGCTTATTCCGATGAAATCGGCTATGCTACGTTTTGGTTAAGTGTGGCTGTTCTTCTTTTTGCCTATTACCTTGTTATATCCAAAAAAGCAGTCAAACTCGAACTCCCTTAACAATGTTGGTCTAACCTTGTCCTTTTCTTCATACGCTGTAAGGAGAAGGGCTAGGAGGGACTTGCATGAAACGAAAGCCAATCGCGATGATTCTATTACTTTTTCTCGTCTGTCATCCAGCTGTTGCTAAAGGAGAGGACACAGCTGGTGTTACGTTGCAGGAATTAACCGAACTATCAGACTCAATCTTTCAATTAACGAGACAAGCTAAATACGATGAAGCGTTACAAGTGGCATTGTATGTTGAGAAGACATTTAAAGCTGAGGATTGGCGAGGAACGTTAACGAATACACAGGTGCGCCAAATAATACTTGGCTATCAAGATATGATTAAAGGGCTCCCGCAAGAAGATTTGAATGCGCGCGACAAGCTTCGTTATGCCTCGCAATTTAGAATGCTCATCGATGCGATTCAATCAGATTCTGAACCACTCTGGGGTTCGTTAGAAAGACCGATCATGGCGTCTTTTCCTACTTTGAAAAAGGAAGTGGAAGATTCAGAATCGACCACATTCTATGAAGCGTGGAATGAGTTCGTTTCATTATATGATATGATTTATCCTAGTTTAACCATTGATGTACCAGTTGAAAAGCTTCAAACGATTAAGCAGCATATAGAAGTGATTGAACAAGGCGGATTTTTAAAAGCATCAAGTGGGACAAAGCTTGAACGTCTCACACTGCTTGAGGAAGATCTATCAAGTGTATTTGCCAATAGCGATCAAGATGAAGCAGATCCATCGCTATTATGGGTGATCTTTACGACAGGAAGTATTATTTTATTGACGTTAACGTATGTCGGGTTTCGAAAGTATCGGGCTGAAAAAGAGAAGAAGAAAAAGCGCCAGGCTGATTATCCAAAGTCATAAAAAAGAAGCACCAATATTGGGCTTCTTTTTTTATTGGGGCTTGAGTGGCTTTTTATGTTCATCTAATGTAAAGCCTTCACCAAGTACATCATGAACATCACTAACTGAAACAAAGGCATGAGGATCAACAGATGTCACGACACTTTTCAGATGGACGAGTTCATTTTTCGGAACGACACAATATAACACATTACGCTCCTGTTTTGTATAGGACCCAACCCCTTTGAGTATCGTTACACCACGCTCCATTTCCTCTGTGATTTTCTTTTGAATGATGTCATCCTTTTCAGAGATAATCATCGCACCTTTTGCTGCATAGGCGCCTTCTTGCATGAAGTCGATGACTTTAGCCGCAACAAATACGGCAACGAGCGTATACATGGCTTCTTTGTAATTTAAATAAGTGAGTGAGATGGTGATGACGAATGCGTCGAAGATGAACATCGTTCTGCCCATCGTAATCTGATAGTGTTTGTTCAACAGTCTGGCGATAATATCTACGCCGCCTGTTGTACCGCCAAATTTAAAGATGATTCCGAGGCCTATTCCGATAAATAAACCTGCAAATAGAGCGGCTAACGCTAGATCGTGCTGGAGAGGCATATGTATTTGAAAGCGCTGGAAGATGGCAAGGAACACAGAGAGGCTCACTGTTCCGATAATGGTATATGTAAACATCGTTCTGCCGAGCATTTTCCAACCGATAAAGAAGATTGGAATGTTTAACACAATGTTGGATATGGACGGGTCAATGTGGAATAGAAAATATAAAAGTAGTGTAATTCCTGTAAATCCGCCTTCCGCCAAGTTGTTTTGCATATTGAAATGGACAAGTCCAAATGAAAAAATCGCAGATCCTATCAAAATAAAGATGATATTTTTAAGACGAATTTCTTTTAGCAAAAGATCACTCCTTTTTTTGCTTAGACAGCGATAATATTATATGGTATGGGAGAGAAACAAGCAAATTCAGTCATAAACATTTGTCAAATATTTATGATTTCGCTAACATGTAAGAGATGGATAGGAGGGTGAGCTTTATGACGAATGAAAAAACGCTGAACAAGGTGCAGAAAGAAGTCGATGATTACATAGGACAATTTAAAGAAGGCTATTTCAGTCCACTTGCCATGATGGCCCGTTTGACAGAGGAATTGGGTGAACTGGCGAGGGAAGTGAACCATTATTATGGAGAAAAGCCGAAAAAATCGACTGAAACGGAAAAAAGCATGGAAGAAGAGATTGGTGATGTTTTGTTTGTTTTAACATGCCTTGCCAATTCACTAGATATTTCACTTGAAGAAGCTCATGACCGTGTGATGCATAAATTCAATACAAGAGACAAAGACCGCTGGACGAAAAAAGAAGGGAAGTAGAGAACATGACGAGTCAAACGATTAAAGTTGTCATTGCTGGAGCAAGAGGAAGAATGGGGATAGAGGCTGTTAAGCTTGCAGAAGAAACAAGTCACTTCGACCTAGTGGCAGCAATAGATCATACACACGAAGGAAAAGCACTATCTGATGTGATGCATACGACATCACATGCACCGATTTATACGGATATTGATCTATGTCTTTCAGAAACCAAACCAGATGTTTTAATCGATCTCACAACACCTGAAATCGGAAAAGTACATACAAAAAAAGCACTGGCGCATGGCGTCCGTCCGGTCGTAGGGACAACAGGTTTTTCTGATACTGACCTCAAGGAACTTCAGCAATTAACAGAGGAAAAAGGAATCGGCTGTATTATTGCGCCAAACTTCGCTGTCGGTGCCGTTTTAATGATGAAATTCGCTAAAATGGCGGCAAACTATTTCCCTGATGTTGAAATCATTGAGCTGCATCATGATAAAAAACTAGATGCTCCAAGCGGAACAGGATTAAAAACAGCGGAGATGATCGCAGAAGTAAGAGAGAGCAAAAAGCAAGGACATCCAGATGAAAAAGAGTTAATTGAAGGAGCGCGCGGTGCGGATTATGATGGCATCCGTATACATAGTGTAAGGCTACCAGGTATGATTGCCCATCAAGAGGTACTGTTTGGGATGGATGGTCAGACCCTTACTTTGCGTCATGACTCTTATAACCGGGCATCGTTTATGTCAGGTGTGAAATTGTCAGTAGAACAAGTCATGAAGATTGACCAGCTTGTCTATGGATTAGAAAATATCATCGATTAATAAGGAGAGGATTCCTGATGAAAATTGCTTTAATCGCTCATGATAAGAAAAAAAGTGACATGATTCAATTTGCCATTGCCTACCGTGAGATTCTGGCAGATCATACACTTTATGCAACAGGAACGACTGGTTCGAGAGTGAAAGAAGCGACAGCGCTTCCCGTTCAATGTTTCCAATCAGGACCATTAGGAGGAGATCAGCAAATTGGTGCCATGATTGCAAATAATGACATGGACCTTGTGCTCTTTTTTAGAGATCCGCTGACCGCGCAACCACATGAGCCGGATGTCACTGCACTCATCCGTCTTTGTGATGTGTATGCCATTCCACTAGCAACAAATATGGGAACAGCTGAAATTCTAGTCAGGAATTTAAACGAAGGAACCTTTGATTTTCGAGATGTAGTAAAAGATGGAGGAACAAATGAAACAACTTGATATCCTTGCGTTCGGTGCCCATAGTGATGATGTAGAGATTGGAATGGGTGGAACGATTGCAAAATACGTAAAAAAAGGGGCGCATGTCGGAATTTGTGACTTGACCCAGGCTGAATTATCATCGAACGGAACGGTCGCTACCCGGAAAGAGGAAGCCAAAAAAGCCGCAGCCGTCTTAGGTGTGACCACCCGCATTCAGCTTACATTGCCAGACAGAGGACTCTATCTACATGATCACGCCATCAAAGAAATTGTTCGTGTGATTCGAACCTATAAACCAAAGATTATTTTTGCCCCGCACGGCCAGGATCGCCATCCTGATCATGGTCGCGCGGGCTCTCTTGTAGAAGAAGCTGCTTTTTCTGCTGGTATACATAAATTTGAAGATTCAAACAAACAGCCAGCGCATAAAATAAGTCAAATGTATTATTACATGATCAATGGCCATCATCGACCAGATTTTGTGATTGATATTTCTGAAGAGATGCATCAGAAAATCGATAGCTTACATGCGTATCAAAGTCAATTTGTGAAATCAGAGCATTCGGTGGACACACCACTTGTAAATGGGTATATTGATTTTGTCAAAATGAGAGAGTCCATGTATGGAAGAGAAGTCAATAAAGCTTTTGCGGAAGGGTTTCTGACGAAGAAGCCATTCTTAATTGATGATGATTTACTTGGGGGGTAAATATGAAAAAATTGAAGATCGGTATCACTTGTTATCCAAGTGTGGGCGGGTCAGGAATTATAGCCACTGAGCTTGGAAAACGTTTAGCTGAAAAAGGGCACGATGTTCATTTCATTACCTCTAGCATTCCGTTTAGACTGAATAAAGTGTATCCAAATATTTATTTCCATGAGGTGGATGTCAATCAATATGCCGTGTTCCAATATCCACCGTATGACCTTGCGCTCGCAAGTAAATTGGCTGATGTCGTGAAACGTGAAAAGTTAGATATTATTCATGCACATTATGCAGTCCCGCATGCCGTCTGTGCGTTCCTAGCAAAACAAATGACGGGCGATTCTGTGAAAGTGGTGACGACCCTTCATGGGACAGATATTACAGTGTTAGGGTATGACCCTTCCTTAAAAGATGTCATTCGCTTTGCGATTGAATCATCTGATGGTGTGACGGCAGTGTCACACTCCTTAGCAGCACAGACGTACGATTTAATTAAACCAAATAAGAAAATCAATACGATTCATAACTTCCTCGATGAGCGCGTGTATTTGCGTGAAGACCATGGGTTCCTAAAAAAACATTATGGTCTCATGCCTAACGAAAAGGTTGTCATCCATGTATCGAACTTCCGAAAAGTAAAGCGGGTACATGATGTGATTCACGTATTTAAAAAAATCTCAGAGCAGGTGAATGCCAAACTTCTCCTCATCGGCGATGGGCCTGAGAAATCCGTTGTATGTGAACTTGTGAAAAAGCTAGGGCTGACAGATCGTGTCTTGCTTTTAGGCAAGCAAGAAAAAGTAGAGGAGCTTTATTCGATTAGTGACTTGAAATTACTCTTATCTGAAAAGGAGAGCTTCGGACTTGTCCTACTTGAAGCAATGGCATGTGGAGTGCCTTGTATTGGCACAAATATAGGCGGTATTCCAGAGGTCATTACCCATGGAGAGACGGGCTTTTTAGTCCCGCTTGGTGATATAGACGAAGCAGCAAAGTACGGAATTGACTTGCTCAAAGACGACACACTGCATCAGCAAGTGTCAATGGCAGCACAATCAAGTGTACTCGCAAAATTTTCATCTGAAAAAATCGTGAGAGAGTATGAAGAGCTTTATCTTGAGCTGATTGAAGGTGACAAAGATGAATGAAGCATTTACACAGGCGATTCCAATTTTACATACATTACATGAACATGGTTACCAGGCTTATTTTGTCGGTGGAGCAGTAAGAGATGTCCTGTTAGGGCGAGAGATAGGCGACATCGACATTGCAACAGATGCAACACCTGATACGGTAGAGTCGTTATTTGACAAAACGGTTGATGTTGGCAAGGAGCATGGCACAGTCATTGTCATACATCATGGTGTAAGCTATGAGGTCACCACATTTCGAAGTGAATCGGAATATGAAGATTTTCGCAGGCCTAAAGAAGTCCAGTTTATCTCATCGCTGAAAGAAGACCTTTTAAGAAGAGACTTAACGATCAATGCGATGGCGATGGATATCAATGGGGAGATCATTGACCATGTGGGCGGTAAGCAAGATATTCAGCGGAAACAAATCCAAACGGTTGGAGATCCGGCGTGCCGTTTTGCAGAAGATGCCCTTCGAATGATGAGAGCCGTGCGCTTTTTAAGTCAGCTTGGTTTCCATCTGTCTGCTGAAACGGCAGAAGCCATGAAAAAAGATAAGCATCTGCTAGCAAATATATCAGTTGAACGAAAAAAGATTGAAATGGAAAAACTTTTACAAGGTCGTTATTGCGGCCAAGCGATCAAAGTGCTCATTTCAACCAATTTATACGAAGAATTACCGGGCCTACACGAGTATGAGCTTCATGAGGAGTTGCAAAAATTTCCGTATTATTTGTTAGATGGACTAGAAGAGGTGTGGGGAGCGTTCATTCACTTTCTTGGACTCAATGAAACAGAGGCTCTGTCATTCTTAAAAGAATGGAAGCTGTCCACAAAACTTCTGAAAGAGGCGATGGCCATTAGCAAGCATGTGGATTGCCACTGGGATGCGGAGAAAATGTTTGAAGCTGGAGAACATGTGCTGTTATCTAGTCTGAAAATTACCCAGCTAAAACACGAGCGACGCGTCATTTTTGATGAGCTAGAAGCGATAAAGCGTTCATATGATGCGCTTCCTATAAAGAAACTCAATGAACTAGCGGTTTCAGGAAAAGATTTAATGGCATTTCGGCAAAAAACGTCAGGGAAATGGATTGCAGACGAGCTTCATGCAGTGAAGAAAGCAGTGCTGCAAAACCGACTAGTCAACCGAAAAGAAGCCATAGAGGAGTGGCTCAACGCATGCGATCAGCAATTAGAAAACGATTGATTGAACTATTTACAACAGCTCCACAAGATTTTGTTTCGAGCCAGCAAATATGTGATGAGCTTGGTTGTTCGCGGACGGCTGTATGGAAGCACATTGAAGACTTGCGAAAAGAAGGGTATGAGGTAGAGGCCGTTAGAAGAAAAGGCTATCGATTGCTACATAAACCAGACAAAATTAGTGAAGACGAAATTCTTTTTGGGCTTGAAACAGAGGAGTTTGGGAGACATATTTATTTTCAAGAACAAGTGTCATCGACTCAGCTAATCGCCCATGACCTTGTCAATGAAGGGGTACCGCATGGGACACTTGTTGTAAGTGATCATCAGACTGAGGGGAAAGGACGTCTACAAAGAACGTGGTATTCACCAAATAGCACAGGGATTTGGATGAGCTTCATCGTACGTCCTGACATACCCTTGCATCAAGCACCACAAATGACGCTCCTTGCGTCTGTGGCCATTACAGAAGCGATTAGGCAGCAGACGGGACTAAGTGCGTCGATTAAATGGCCGAACGATATTATGTTAAATGGAAAAAAGGTCGTTGGGATTTTAACCGAATTAAAAGCAGAAGCTGACCAGGTTCATGCAGTGATTATCGGTCCGGGCATTAACGTGAATCAAACGGTAGATGACTTTCCAGATGACCTCAAGGATATTGCGACAAGTTTACGAATGGAACTAGGGAAAAAGGTGGACAGGGCGGCACTCATTCAAAGCATCATGTACCACTTTGAAAAAAGGTATGACGAATATGTGACGCATGGTTTTGAACCGATTAAGCAATTATGGGAAGATTATACGACGACCACCGGCCAACACATCATCGCTCGCACCATTAACGGGCAATATACTGGAAAAGCACTTGGCATTAATGATGAAGGTGTTTTGTTGCTTGAAACATCGGATGGTATTCAAAAGATCTATTCAGCAGATATAGAATTGGAGACAACTTGAGTGGAACACCCGGCGCATTTTTGATATACTTCGTGTGGGCAGTATCTGTAAAGGAACTGTACCTGTTTAGAATTAAAAATTAAAAAGAAATTTCTGCCTTGATCCTAATGGGACTTGGACAGAGGGATGATTCGCTGACACATGTGAGATAGACGCATGTACATTTCAGCAAACATCTCCTCTCCAGAATGAGGAGGAACAAATGAAGACAAAGCTCGATTTTTTCAAAATGAAACAAGAAAAAGAACCCATTGTGATGCTAACAGCATACGACTATCCAGCTGCAAAGCAAGCAGAAAAAGCGGAAGTCGACATGATCTTAGTTGGTGATTCACTTGGGATGGTTGTACTTGGACTTGATTCGACCGTTCAAGTCACTGTGGATGATATGATTCATCACACGAAAGCGGTCAAAAGAGGCGCAAAAGACACATTTGTTGTCACCGATATGCCATTTATGTCTTATCATTACTCATTAGAAGAAACAATGAAAAATGCGGCACGCATCATGCAAGAAAGTGGTGCAGATGCACTGAAGTTAGAAGGTGGAGACGGTGTGTTCGAATCCATCGAAGCAATGACAAGAGGCGGCATTCCAGTCGTTAGTCACCTAGGCCTCACCCCTCAATCAGTTGGTGTCCTTGGCGGATATAAAGTACAAGGAAAAGACAAAGAGAGCGCTCAAAAATTGATTGATGATAGTCTAAAGTGTGAAGAAGCAGGTGCGATTGCTCTTGTATTAGAATGTGTACCTGGTGAACTGACGAAACGAATTACAGAGATGCTGACGATCCCAGTCATCGGAATCGGTGCGGGCGCAGAAGCAGATGGACAAGTCCTCGTTTACCATGACGTGGTCGGATACGGTGTGTCTAGAACACCGAAATTTGTGAAACAATACGCGCAAATTGATGTTACGCTAGAAGATGCGCTGATACAATATACGAAAGAAGTAAAAGCACGTAAATTCCCAGAAGAAGCACATACGTTTCATGTGAAAGAAGAAGTTCTGAGTGGTTTATATGGGGGAGTCAAGCAATGAACGTTGTGACTCATTTTCACGAGTTAAAAGAATTGATTCAGCAACATCAAAAGCAACAACATTCAATCGGGTTTGTACCAACAATGGGTTTTCTTCACGAAGGGCATTTGACCTTGGCGAAAAAAGCAAGAGAGCAAAATGATCTCGTCGTGATGAGCATTTTTGTGAATCCATTACAATTTGGACCGAATGAAGATTTTGAATCCTATCCAAGAGATATGAAAAGAGATGAGCTTCTTGCAGAAGAAGCTGGTGTGGACATTTTATTTACACCGGATGTAAAAGAAATGTATCCACATGAACCCTCGATCACCATGACTGTTCAGAAACGAACGGATGTATTATGCGGGAAAAAACGACCAGGGCATTTTGATGGTGTTGTGACGGTGCTCACAAAGCTATTTCACCTTGTACAGCCAACCGATGTGTACTTTGGTTTAAAGGATGCACAACAAGTTGCCGTGATTGATGCCATGATTGAAGACTTCTTTTTCGATCTTCATCTAGTGGCTGTACCAACTGTTCGTGAAGAAGACGGTTTAGCGAAAAGTTCTAGGAATGTGTATTTGTCTGAAACTGAAAGACAGGAGGCGCCTACTCTTTATCGCGCATTAAAGCAAGGGAAAGCCGCTGTTGAACAAGGCGAGCGTGATCCAAATCGTCTTGTTCAGCTAATCGAGAAAGAACTCATTCAAACAAGTGGTGAGATCGATTATATCGACATCTATTCCTATCCAGAACTTGAGTCACTGCCGCATTTGAAAGGCAAAGTCATTATAGCCATTGCTGTCAAATTCTCAAAAGCAAGATTGATTGATAATGTGATTTTCCAAGTCCCTGAAAGCGGTGAAAAACATGTATAGAACCTTTATGACGTCTAAACTCCATAAAGCGACTGTGACAGAAGCAAATTTACATTATGTCGGTAGTATTACGATTGATGAGGACTTGCTTGATGCAGCAGGTATGCTGGCAAACGAAAAAGTACAGATTGTGAATAATCATAATGGAGCAAGACTAGAAACGTATATCATTCCTGGCGAGAGAAAAAGTGGCGTCATTTGTCTAAATGGGGCGGCTGCGAGATTGGTTCAGCCGGGAGATGAAGTCATTATTATCGCCTATGGCATGCTGACAGAAGAAGAAGCGAAAACTCACACGCCTAAAGTCGTTGTGTTAAACAAACAAAATCAGATAGAACAAATGATTGGACAAGAGCCTGCAAGAACGATTTTATAATGCACACTTGCACAAACAGAACAGCTTGAGAGAAGAAGCTGTTCTGTTTTAAGCATATTGTCCTGAACGCGTTTCACTAGAGTGGAACGAAGAATTGAGGTGTCCATTTTATGACCGATCAAAGATTTGTTGTCGTTGATATCGAAACCACCGGGAATTCACCTAAAAAAGGTGACAAAATCATTCAAATTGCTGCGGTGGTCATAGAAAATGGACAAATTGTCGAACGGTATTCAACATATGTGAACCCGGGGAAAACAATTCCTGGCTTTATCGTGCAATTAACGGGCATAGAGCAACATATGGTCGATGAAGCAGTGTGCTTTGAAGACATTGCCCAAGAGGTATACGAGCTCATACAAGGGGCTTATTTTGTTGCACATAATGTTCATTTTGATTTGAACTTTTTAAATGATGAACTAAAGGCATGCGGGAAAAATGAGCTGGATGTACGAACGATTGATACAGTTGAGATTTCTAGAATTCTTTATCCTAAGCTTGAAGGGTACAAGCTGACTGAATTAAGTGAAGAGCTCATGCTTCCACATGACCACCCGCATCGAGCGGATAGTGATGCGGAAGTTACTGCCATGTTACTTTTAACGCTGTTCAATAAATTAAAAAATACACCACCGCATGTCATCAAGCAACTTCGCCGCCTATCACAATATTTACTAAGTGACATCGGACTGTTATTGAAGCAATTTGAATTGGACCCTATGATGGAATGGCCTTCAGTTATGGAAGTTGGGTCATTTGCCATAAAACATGTGACCAATCACACAACAGATACGACTGATTCAATAGACGTAGATGATGAGCAGCTTTTTGAAAAAGTAAAAGAAAAGCTACCGGACACACTAAATGGCTATGAGGTAAGAAAAGGCCAGCTGACAATGATGAATAAAGTAAGAGACGTTTTTCAAGAAAGAGCGTACGCATTGATTGAAGCAGCGCCTGGTATTGGAAAAACATTGGCTTATCTCATCCCAGCAGCAATAGAAGCAAAAAAATCAGGCAAACCCGTGATTGTCAGTACTTATTCTATTTTACTACAGCAACAAATGCTCGACCGAGATGTTCCAATATTGAATGAACTCTTTCCGTTTGAACTAAATGCTTGTGTATTCAAAGGACGTTCTCATTATATTTGTTTAGACAAATTTGAACACGTTTTGCTTGAAGAAGATGATAACTATGATGTCGTCTTAACAAAAGCGCAAATTTTAATGTGGCTTCTCGAAACAGATACGGGTGATTTATCTGAACTCAATTTACCGTCAGGCGCTGTGAATATCAAAGACCGTATTTCTTGTGTACATATGCCGTTCACATCAAAAAGGCGGCGCTTTAAGGAGTATTGTTTTTATGAGCGAGCCAAAAGAAAGGCACAAACCGCTGATCTGATTTTAACAAATCATCGCCTGCTTTTGTCACAGACAGAGGCATCATCGATATTCAAACAGGCAGACGTCTTTGTGATTGATGAAGCCCATCATTTTGAGAAAACCGCCAATGAAACACTAGGCGACAGCACCTCGTATATTCAGCTTCACGCAAAATTAACTCAGCTTGGCTCCTTGCATGGCGGGTTGTTGAAGAAACTCAAAACGAGATTTTATCATGAAGGGTTATCGACAGAAACTTTTATTCAAATGGATGAGTATATACAACAGATTCATATTGAGAGTGATGCTTTTTTTAGTACGGTTCACTCTTTTGTGAAAAGAACAAAACCAAAGGCAGATATTAACCGTCTCATTTATAGGGTGCGCCATCAATCAAAGCATGCACAATGGAAACGAATAAGAGAAACAGCAAGTAAGCTTTGTTCACTGCTCATTGCTTGTGAGAAAGTGTATGAACAGCAAAAACATGACATGCTAAAAAAAGAGGATCAGCTTATTTCTCAATTTGCTTTTGAAGTAGAGGAATATGATCACGTCATGTCATTTATGCAAACATTTTGCAACACATTGTACCGGTTTATGTTTGAGCCACAACATGATGAAACGGTCTGGATTGAGATCGATGCCAAAGGTGCCAAAAACGCCGTATTTATGTATGCACAACCGTTAGATACAGGAGAATTATTGGCTGATCGGTTCTTCATGAATAAAAAGAGTGTTGTCCTCACTTCAGGAACGTTGACGGTTCATTCTCGTTTTGATTATTGCTTGGAGCGTTTTGGACTGCATGATTTTTACCCGCAGCTCATTCAAATCGATTCGCCGTTCGAGTTTGAAAAACAGCTCAAAGTCGTTGTGCCAACGGACATGCCAGTGATCACAAACCGTGATGAACGAGAATATGTAAAACAAGTGGCAAAATATATAACCATCATGGACAAACAGCAACATGCAAAGACGTTGGTTCTGTTTAATTCACATGAAATGTTAAAAGCCGTTTATGAGCAATTAAAAACAGAACATATACAATCGGTTCTCCTTGCCCAAGGTGTGACAGGTGGTAGCCCTGTGAAACTGACGAAAATGTTCAAATTAGCCAAGCAAGCCATTTTGCTTGGGACCGGAAGCTTTTGGGAAGGGGTCGATTTTCCAGGTTCAGAATTGACCACAGTGATTATGGCAAGGCTTCCTTTCAGACCACCTGACTCACCGCTTATCGAAGCAAAATGTGAAGCGGCTAAGAAACAAGGGAAGAATCCATTTAAAGCCGTCGCGCTTCCAGAAGCGGTCTTAACCTTTAAACAGGGGGCAGGTCGCTTGCTCCGTTCAGAAAAGGATACCGGCACATTGCTCATCTTAGACCGCCGTGTAAAAACAGCGTCATACGGGAAACTATTTTTAGAGTCATTTTCAAGTGCACCAGTTCATGAAATGTCAAAAGAGTCCCTTGCCGTTTACATTGAACAATTAAATAACGAAAAGCCGCTGTCATAAGCGGCCTTAGCTGGTGTGGGTTTGGAGTTAGTTTATCGTAACGGCTTTTTGTTCCGTTGTAAAAATAGTATCGGTTCTCCGGCAGTAAAGTATAACTAACAATATTTACGTACCGAGGAGGAATGAGAAGTGGAAAGTAAAATTGAGGTACTTTCAACAGTGCAAATTCAGCATTCAGATGACCTTTATAAGATCGTTGACTTGTTGAACAGAACATTAAAGAGAGAGGATCTTATGTTTGGTTTAGCATTAGATCAAAAAGATCAAAATCAGGCGATATTTACCATTTATCGCACATAGGGGAAGCTTGACATGAAAAAAATCGTTTGGATCATATCGTCCATTCTCGCGCTCATTTTAATCATTGGCATCATTAGCTTTACTTGGATTTATCAAATAGCCATGGGGCAAAAAGAACAAGGGCATGAGAGCGCCATCACACGCGCCAAAGAAGCAGCACCAATCGTTGAGGTTGAAGAAGTAGAAACATTTGTTGGAAAAGAAAAGCAATTTATCGTTGAAGGAATTGACAAGCAAAAAGAAACGATGTATGTATGGGTTCCAGCAAGCAAAAAAGAAGAAGTCATTGCAAAAAAAGCAAAAGAAGGCATTACATCAAATCAAGCGGTACAAGCGGTACAAAAGGAAAAGACCATCACTCGATTAAAAGACGTCAAATTAGCAAGAGAAGGTGACGTGCTCCTTTGGGAAGTCACGTACTTAAATGAAAATGATCAATATAGCTTCAGCTATGTCGATTTTACGACTGGTAGAGTGGAAAAAAATTTAACACCGTAGTTTATTCTATCATGCGTTGACCATGCTGATTTACAACGGTTATAATAAATTGTATGAATAAAGAATCCACTCATTATCGGGTGCGTTTCTTTCTGGCTTTGGAGGGAAATATGTTGAAAACAACTATTAATCAAGTGTACAAACACGTCGATAAAGAAGTCACAATCGGCGCATGGGTCGCGAATAAGCGATCAAGCGGAAAAATTGCATTCTTGCAGCTGCGTGACGGAACAGGCTTTATTCAAGGGGTCGTTGTAAAAGCAGAAGTAGAAGAGGAAATGTTTAAGCTTGCAAAATCAGTCACACAAGAAACATCTGTCTACGTAACTGGACAAGTGACAAAAGATGAACGTTCACCACTTGGATTTGAACTGCAGGTGAAAGCGATTGAGGTTATTCACGAAGCAACAGATTACCCAATTACGCCAAAAGAACATGGTACGGAATTCTTAATGGACCATCGTCATTTATGGCTACGTTCGAAAAAACAGCACGCTACAATGAAAATCAGAAACGAAATTATTCGTGCTACATACGAGTTTTTCCATCAAGAGGGCTTTGTGAAAGTGGATCCACCGATTTTAACAGGTAGTGCGCCAGAAGGCACAACTGAGCTGTTTTCAACGAAGTATTTTGATGAAGATGCTTATTTGTCTCAAAGTGGACAGCTTTACATGGAAGCAGCTGCGATGGCACTCGGAAAAGTCTTCTCATTTGGACCAACATTTAGAGCGGAAAAATCGAAAACAAAACGTCATTTAATTGAATTCTGGATGATTGAGCCAGAGATGGCCTTTGTCGAATTCGATGAAAGTCTTGAGTATCAAGAAAATTATGTGTCTCATATTGTCCAGAGTGTATTAGAAAACTGTAAAGTGGAGCTTCAAACACTTGGTCGTGATACATCAAAATTAGAAAACATCAAAGCACCGTTCCCGCGCATTACGTATGATGAAGCGGTGAAATTCTTACAGGATAAAGGGTTTGATGACATTGAGTGGGGAGATGACTTCGGTGCGCCTCATGAAACAGCCATCGCTGAAAGTTATGACAAACCGGTGTTTATCACACATTATCCAACATCATTGAAGCCATTCTATATGCAGCCAGCACCAGATCGCGAAGACGTTGTTCTATGTGCTGATCTAATTGCACCAGAAGGCTATGGAGAAATAATCGGTGGTTCTGAGCGTATTTATGACTTAGAGTTGCTTGAAGCAAGATTAAAAGAACACGGGTTAGATGAAGAAACATACAAATGGTACACAGAACTGAGACAATACGGATCTGTACCTCATTCAGGATTTGGACTTGGGCTCGAACGGACAGTTGCGTGGATTAGTGGATCACCGCATGTGCGTGAAACGATTCCATTCCCAAGACTACTAAACCGTTTATATCCTTAAGACAAAGAAGCCTCCAATTTATGGAGGCTTTTTTAAAGGTCATTTGACAGGCACGTGAAACAAAACGTGATATACTGAATATGAAGAGGTGTATCCGATGAATAGGCAGCAATTTATCAATATGCAACAAATGGGGTCGACAAGTTTGCCTAATTTGTTGATTGCACATTATGGGCAATTAGGACTGAATGAATCACAAATGATGGTGATGTTAAAAATTAAGATGAACGAAGAGCAAGGCATCTTCTTTCAAACGTTTGAAGAGCTTTCAGCTGGAATGACCATTTCAGCCGAGGAATGTGCCTATATGGTTCAACATTTGATCCAAAAAGGGTTTATTTCAATTCAGCCGTTTGAAGACAGATCCGGTATTCAACATGATCGTTATTCGATTGAGCCTTTATGGGGCATGCTTTATGATTATCTAGAGGCGAAACAGGCGAAAGAAAAACAAATGAACGAAGTGCAGGCAGAAAAGTCTTTATATGCCTTATTTGAAGATGAGTTTGGCAGACCACTGTCTCCTTTAGAAGGAGAAACGCTCTCTATCTGGATCGATCAAGATCATCACGATGCTTCGATGATTCGTCTCGCTTTAAGAGAAGCGGTCTTATCAGGTAAGTTGAATTTCAGGTATATCGATCGGATTTTATTTGAGTGGAAGAAAAAAGGGCTAAAAACAGCGGAAGAAGCGAGGGAGCATAGCAAACAGTTTCGTTCCCAGCAAAAATCAGCACCATCCAATGAAGAAAATTCATCTTATAAGCGACAAGTTCCTTTTTATAATTGGCTGGAACAATAACCAATAAAGGAGAAGGCATGTTATCAAAAAAGCAAATCAATGAGTGTTTAGACATAATAGGGGACATGTTTCCAGAGGCGGAGTGTGAGCTTGTTCATTCTAATCCATTTGAATTAGTCATTGCTGTTGCGCTCTCGGCTCAATGTACAGACGTTTTGGTGAACAAGGTAACAAAGAACCTATTTCAAAAATATAAAACGCCAGAAGACTATTTAAGTGTGCCACTTGAAGAATTACAGCAAGATATACGCTCAATTGGTCTTTATCGGAATAAGGCGAAAAATATACAAAAATTGAGTCAAATGTTGATTGAAGAATATGATGGAGAAGTCCCAAGGGATCGTGATGAACTTGTCAAACTTCCTGGTGTTGGAAGGAAGACAGCGAATGTTGTTGTGTCAGTCGCGTTCGGGATTCCCGCCATTGCTGTAGATACCCATGTGGAACGTGTGAGTAAACGGCTTGGCATATGCCGCTGGAAGGACTCTGTGCTAGAAGTAGAGAATACGTTAATGAAGAAAGTTCCGAAAGAAGATTGGTCCGTCACGCATCATCGTCTCATCTTTTTTGGCAGATACCATTGTAAAGCGCAGCGCCCACAATGTGAGTCATGTCCACTTCTTGATATGTGTAGAGAAGGGCAGAAGAGGCTGAAAAAAGGGCTGGTGAAGCTGTCATGAGTGCATCAACTGTTTTTGCTTCACATGTAGAGAAGCTGACAGAAAGAGGGCGCTTGTCAACAAATGATCGACATGGCATCTTGAGAGACAATCCATTAGCGTTTGATTTGTCTTCAGAGCCTATCACAGAGAGTGTCCCGTGGGAACAGACAGAAGAATTTGTCCCAATGATATTCGCCCTCTGGGATGAATTAAAAGAAAAAATGCTCCCGTGTTTCCAAACAAGAAAATCTCGTTGTGAAGAACAAGATATGTTACAGGGCATTGTCGGAATGGTGGCTGTCTTTCATTGGATCAAAGGAAAGCGTCTTTCGAATGTACAATGGGACGAAATCAAGAAAGAAACCTTTCCTGTTGCTCCGATCAATTGGACAGAACGTTTAGACTTTATTTTGCTCAAACCTACACAGTACCACTGTTTTATTCAATTGGACGAGCTTTATACGGAACTCAAAAAGCAGTATGGAAAACACGTAGCGCTTCAAAAAATAAAACAAAAACGTTAAAAAAGCACTTGCCGGAAGGGGCAAGTGCTTTTTGGATTAATCATTTTCTTTTCTAGCATTAGAATTGGCTGGAACATCGTTGTTCTTTTTATCCTTGTTCGAATCGTTGTTCTGGTTGGAACCATCTGACCCACCATCTGAATCGTTGTTGCCGTTACCAGGATTACTACCTTGATCTGGATTTTTTTGATCGTCTGGCTTTTCGGCATCATTGTTTTGTTTATCATCGTCTGGTTGTTCATCATCTGGTTGCTTAGGTTCTTCTTCTTTGTTTTCATCCTCTGTATCTTCTTCCTTTTCCACTTCCTTAATGGTGAGGAAAGTAGATGCAGCTGGACTTGTGACATCTTCTACAGTCGCAGTCACTTGGAATTTATAGGTCGAACCAGGTGTGACATTCGAAATGACAGCTTCTTTAGCAGAACTGTTTTGAATCTCTTGATAACCACCATTGTCTACGGCTTGCTTCACATTAAATGTAGCATCTTCCTGATCGTAGTCCCATGTCAGTGTAATTGATTTGTTTTCTTCATCATAGACCGCTTTCAGGTTTGATGGCTTATCAGATTCTTCTTTTTCATATGTGTCAGACACTTTAGTAGGGACTGTTCCTCTGACGAAGTACTCTGTTGTCTTTTTATCGGCTGGTGTATTTGGTCCAGCTAACTTCGCAGGGTCTGATCCTTTTTCGATTGTGGCTTGAACAACGCTGTCTGGTTTTTCAAACGAGCCGCTACCATCATCAATTTGAGAAATTAATCGCTGGAAGACAACTTTTGCAACACGCTGTTCATAATTCGTTAACCACATCTTTCCGTCTGCATCTTTTGAATTCGCAATTCCTGTCCAAACAGCTGCCGTATACTGTGGAGTATAGCCGACAAACCATGAATCTTTTGCACCGCCAGATGGAATATTATATTTCGTAACATCATCTTGCGTAAAGTTGGTTGAACCTGTTTTACCAGCTACTTGAACATTTGGCACTTGTGCAAGTGTACCAGTACCAGATTGTACAGCTGTTTTCAGCATATCTGTGATCATAAAGGCAGTGAAATCACTCATTGCTGCTTTTGATTCAGGTGTAAGGTCTAGCTTTGTTCCATCATTAAATTCAACAGAAGTGACAGCATGGGGTTCATTATAGTACCCGTTATTCCCAAAGGCACTAAATGCACCGGCCATTGTTAAAGAAGAGACACCATCGTCAAATCCACCAATCGAATAAGATTCTGGAATGTCAGTAGGTAAATCCATTCCTAGATTATTGGCAAATTGAACCGCGTTGGCTGTGCCGGCTTCTTGGAATGCTTTTAATGCTGGGATATTTCGTGATTGCGCCAAAGCACTTCTCATGGACATTTTCCCTAAATGTCTTCTATCAAAGTTATTAATTGGCGTACCGTTTGAGTATGAATAAGGTTCATCGGCAATTTGTTGGTACGTTGACCATTTTTTATTCTCAATGACTGGACCATAATCTAAGATTGGTTTAATCGTAGATCCTGGTTGACGCTTCGCATCAATGGCATAGTTAAATCCGCCGACTGGAACATCTCGGCCTCCGCCAATGGCACGAATTTCGCCGCTTTTCGTATCAAGTAGGGTAACACCAGCTTGCATGCCTTTTGTAAAACCGGCAGTATCGCCATTAATGATGCTTTCAAGCTCATCTTGTGCATTTGTATCAAGAGTTGTATAAATCTTTAATCCATCAGTGGATGCATCCACTTTGGCTTTTTCCTGTACTTCTTCCATGACTTGTTCAATGAACGCATAGTATTTACTTGAATTTTTGCTGTTGTATTTTTCTGGTGAAACGACTGTTTTGCTTACAGGTGTTGTTTTTGCTTCGTTATACTCTTCGTCTGTAATATATCCTTGTTTTTTCATGAGTCCTAAAACGATATTACGACGTTTTTCCGCTGCTTCAGGGTTTTTCACAGGGTTATAGGCTGATGGACTTTGCGGCATACCAGCAAGAGTTGCAGCCTGTGCAATCGTCAGTTTATTTAAATCTGTCACACCAAAAAATTGTTCTGCGGCTTTTCCAACACCATATGCCTGAGGGCTGAAGAAAATCCGGTTTAAATACATTTCTAAAATTTCATCTTTAGAGTATTTTTGCTCTAGCTGAAACGAAAGCCATACTTCTTGTACTTTTCGTTTTAATGTTTTGTCTTTGCTTAAGATGGTGTTTTTTACAACTTGCTGTGTAATGGTACTTCCGCCTTCAGAGCCGAATCCGTCCTCGACGTTAGCCACAAGGGCACCACCGATTCGGATAGGGTCAATCCCGTGGTGTTTATAAAAACGGGCATCTTCAGTTGCAATAAAGGCTTCTTTTAGAAGATCGGGTATGTCTTGAACAGAGACATACGTCCTTTTCTCCGCACCGACTTCTGCAATCACTTTATTGTTCATATCATAGATTTTTGAAGAATACGGTGTTTTGAGTTTACTATCATCAAGAGAAGGAGCACTTGACGCAAAAATGGCAAAAGTTGTGATTCCGGCGACTAAACAAAGTAGACCGATCACAAGTAATGATATGAATATTTTTTTAAATAGACCTGCTTTCTTTTTGCCTTTTTTATTTCTGTTCTTTTGTTTGTTTCCTTGAGTTGCTTTACGTCGTTGTTCACGACTTGTAAATTGATCAGACATCACATCTCAACCTTTCGTGTTAAACCTTTTTCGAACGTTAGTGATCGTAGTGATCATCCGAAAAATGAAGTGTTTCCACTACTTTAATATAATCAATTCTTGGCGAATATCCAAGTGTAATCAGGTGGGCAGCTTCCATTAATTCATCTTTGGAAATGGATTTACGCCCGTTTTGTGCTTGACGCTCCCAAAAATAAAAGAGGTCAGAAGCGGATAAATAATAAATAGAACCAAATGCGGATATAATAACAAAACAAATTCCGCCTTGCTTAACAACCTGTTTCATATGCACAATTTGATGATCGTGGAAATTTTTGAGCGGAAACGAAGTTGTGCTTTTGGTTTCCTTTGCTTCAAAGTCAATATAGCGCCCTTTATACACCCCATTATAGTCTGTTGTGGAGGATTGTTTAAAATAAGCTTCTTTAATCACAGCAGCACTTCTTTTAGGATAATCCACATTGACGATTTGAATAGGGGTAGGCTTTTTATGAATGACAGCGATCCCGTTAACCAGATAATACTGGTTGGTTTCATTTAAATCAGCCTCTAGCGTCATCCCTCGATT
>NZ_JBFEFT010000024.1:0-57245 GCF_047229225.1 Bacillus sp. 179-C3.3 HS
CTGTCAAAGAATACATTTATTATTATAACAACATTCGTATTCAAACAAAACTAAACAACCAATCACCGATAAACTATAGGCAGTTGGCTGTATAAAGGTGTTTTTGATCCCTGTCTCAAAAACGGGGGTCAGTCCCCGCATTTTGCTGGTGCTTTTTTATCTAAACTTGAAGAAGATAGAAGTAACAACTAGAAGTAGTATTTTTGGATTAATTAGTTCCCGAAGGTCACCTTGTGTAAAAAATTGACTAATCCATCGATTTTGATTTCGTTTATGATCTTGTCAAAGAACTTATAGTCCTGACAACAATAGACCAAGTGTTGATCCCGTTGTTCTCATTATAATGGTTTTGATCCAATATTTATTTGGAGTTCGTCCTCTATGCATCAAACGATTAAAGAAATTGAAACAAATGTAGCTTACCGTTGGTTTATTGGTTAAGGATTTACCGAGAAAACTCCGTTACTATTCCACCTTTAAATTACCTGAGACGTTTCAACGATACAGATTTATTTGAACAAATTTATTATCGCATTTTAAGAGGGGCAATGAAAAGTGAGTACGTTGTTCTTTCTATCGCGTTTAGGTTTTCTTTTAGGGTGACTTGTCACTGCTGCAAATGTACATGATATTCCTATATTAAATTCACTCGTATCAAAGATATAGAGAGTGAAAAAACCAAACCCAGTCGCAGTAGATGCTGGATATAAAACACCCGTACGCTAAGTTTTTAATGGATCAAGACAGAAGGCTCGTTATGCCACGTACATGACGCACATTTTGATTGTTACATTTGCCTAAACGGCCAAATCCTTTCTTATCAGACAATAAAGAGAGAGCCAGAGATGGGGTATAAGCAATATCCGTTCGATTCAGAAGTAAGTAAGAACTGCTCTTTTCTATAGAATCGTACACAAAATCAAAACCATGCCAAGTAGATTCATCGCCATATTTGGTAGGATTACTCAGATAAAACAAAACATCTCAGGCACACGCAATTAAATAAAACCATCTAAATACAAAAGAAAAGCAAAGTATGCATTGGACAAAGCTTCATAAGCTTGATGCAGGCAATACTTACTTTCACTGCAAAGAATCTCAAAAAAACTAGCAAACTGGACATGGCAAGGATCATGTCCAACGTAAGAGATCTTATAGATATTATCAACATAAGTAAAAACTCCACTTTTACTTGAAGTAAAGGTGAGATTTGTCTACGGATTGAATAGAGGGATGTGACCCTCTGTTTTTTATGTTGATGTAGTAAAAGCTTGAATCAATCGTTGCCGAAAGTTTTGGTCAATAGCTGTAGTCACCATAAATTCATTGAATACGCCTCCAATCCAGTGCGAGTTCCTCGCTTTCGGATCATTAATAAAAAGAGAAATGGACATAGACGACGTATCCGTTTTTCGATATAAAGCCGCTGTGAAGACAAACATTGTTGAACCACCTTTATACCAAAGATATTGATCTGCTTCCGTCAACAATTTTTCTCCGAGTACAATTTGGCTAAAAAGACTTTTTTCCTCTGTTGTTAACAGCTCATCATGCAGGCGTTTCATAAAATGTGCGTATTCATGTGTGGTCGACTTCGTCTGCTTTTGCGTCAGAAATGATTGAATACGAAAGCTTAATAAATTCTTTTTCATCATTTTTTCTTCTAACGCCTTTTTATGGTCTGGATCATTTTTCATGATATTGAATATCTCATTCATCAATGATTGATATTGCTCATCAGATACCCTACTCATTTGCTTCAATGCATCCCGCCGATGATCAGATATATAGGATGACCACAAAAGCTTAGGCGTCAGCGGCACCAGTTCATCATGTTTTGTAAGACCTGCTTGTTCCAGTCGATCATTGATCTCTTCTAAACCTAACCGATCAATTAGATAATCGGTACATGCATTTGAACTGACTTGTATCATCCCTTTTGCTACATCCAGCAATGGAGCATGATCAGAAAAACCATTGACCTCTAACCAGTACTTGTGTGCACCTCCGTCTGTTCTATCAATATAAAACCGCTCTACATCAGACAATACTACTTGTTCATCTAGCTTGATGTCGCCACTGGAAACAGCTTTGACAAAGTGATATAAAACCAATAATTTCACCGTACTCGCAAGCGGTGTTTTCTGATCACCATTCCAATCTAACACCACATCTTCATTTTCAATGATTGTCACTGATACGTCCTTTTTGTTTTTGATGACAAATGTCATAAGATCTTCTTTTGTTTTCTTCATGTCTCTTTTATACAAGATGACTTCAACTACTACGTAAAGAATAGCAGCACCTATGAGAGCTAGGACAATTTTGAGCAACATAATTTCCTCTCCTAGTAAACAGATAGTCTTCACATTTAATATAACAAATATTTCAAATTAGGGTATGACTGTTTGATAGATAGACGTCTACCAAATCGTTACCACTAAAAGGTGATCACTGTTGCTGTTCTCATTCAAAAAGAATTCTTGTAACATTCTAAATTGACTAGAAAAATTATGAAGAACAAAAAGACAGACTCACGGAACACAAGATGAGATAAGCAACCGAAAGTACCTAGGGGAATTGGTTCCTCAAGTTCATTTTGGGCGAAAAATTGATTAAGTCATCGATTTTAATTTTATCTATGATCTTGTCAAAGACCATTATAGTTCTCACAACCATAAATTTGATAAAGAAAAATCAATGTACTAACTACGTTTTTGAAGCAGGTGAATTTCTCCGATCATAATCTAGCAATATAAACTTAATTTCGTAATAAGAGGTTTTTCTAGTATGGGTGTTACATGAGGAAAACTTTAGGTGGGATATAAAGCTGTCGATTTTTCTCGACAGCTTTATAATAGTCTGTTTGCTTGCTTTTTTCTAATTATTTACTCCAAATAGAACTTAACTTTCCTTTAGCATCACAATAAATAGTATTTGAGTGACTAAAAGATTTGAAATTTACACCAACTGGATTAATTCCATACTTTATTTTACCTTTGAATGTATTCTTAACATATGATTTAGCACTTTTTTCACTTTTCTTTGAACTAGTAGATACAGTCCATCCTTTTCCTTCATAAGAAGCATAAGCATTAATAGGCTTAGAAGTAAAACCATTCACCTCAAAAACACCAACACTCTTCAACGTTAAAATAGTTGAACCCTTAGCATTTTTAAGTAACATTTGTTTAGTAACTTTTACAATTTGAGACTTGCTCTTTTTAGCCTTAGATACCATTTCCATATTATAAATAGTCGATGAACTCTCTGCTAATGAAGATGGCAGTATAAACCCTGAGGTCTTCTCTAGACTTTTCTCCAAAAAGAGGTTATCACTCACTCTCACTTGTTCAGTATTTTTCTCATTATCTATTTTTTGCATTCCATCTTCTAAAATTCCCCCTAAATTGTTCAATTCTTCTGTACTAATATTTAGTTGTTGAGCAAATTTTTTGTTTTGTTCATTAGGGTAAGATTCCGCAAAAGCCATTTGATTGAAAGTAAAACTAGACAATAGCAACAGAATACCTACAGCAAAAGATAATAATTTCTTCATAAATACCTCCAAATTATTGAATAATTATAAGACAAATAATATAGAGATAAATTACCTATGTAAATAATATCTAATGTAAATTAAGGTGGTTTTAAGAATTACCATTTTGTTACACTATTAAATCTGAAATAGTTATACCTCAGGAATAATTGCATGCCAATGGATGTTAATTATTCTCTTCAAAATTATTTGTATTCTAAATATTTGAAAAACCGATTATTCTAGTTTTTAATGCTTCAATGAACGCCTAACATTTCATATCGTTAACATATCAGATGCTTTTTAAAATTTGCCCCCTATTTCAATATATCTAGGCTTTATACTTGAAATGGACAATGTGACATTAATCAATCATTCAGTTCCTATAGAATGATAAGGATTATATAATTAACCCTTTTTGTCTATCAACCTTTCCGAAATGTCATCAGTGTCTATATAAGTCATAGCACCTTCGTTGGCTCTTGTTATTAATAAAGCACAATGTCCTATTCCTCCAATATCGCTTCGCTATAACTCCTCCAGTTTCAGTTGTTAAACTTGTTTCTTCCTTAATCTTTCTATAAATGGCTTCTTTAAGACATTCTCCCCGTTCCACTACCGACAAAAAGTGACCATCCTGACCGTAATTTTATGCATACGTTAAATCGAATCCGTAATTTCTAATCGTCCCTAAATATTTTAAAAGTCTATTTCAATTTTAGGTTTTTCCTCCAATAATAAAAATTATTTAATCAACACATCCTCTCCCTCTCATGTATCGTTCTATGTGAAATCCACCCCGCATATATATTAACTGGAATTAATGACAGAAAAAAGCACCAGCATTTTGCTGGTGCTTTTTTTGGTTTGTCAGTAACAGACCTCTGTCTGACGTCCATAACAAAATAAATTCGATTAACGCTTCGAGAACTGAGGAGCTCTACGTGCGCCTTTAAGACCGTATTTCTTACGCTCTTTCATACGAGGGTCACGAGTAAGAAGTCCAGCACGTTTAAGTGATGTACGGTACTCAGGATCTACTTCTAGAAGAGCACGAGAGATACCGTGACGAATTGCTCCAGCTTGACCAGAGAATCCACCACCGTGAACAGTTACAAGAACATCGTAGCTGTTAGCTGTTTCTGTGATGTTCAAAGGCTGTTTCACGTCTTCGATTAAAGCAGCGAATGGAATGTATTCAGTAATTTCACGATTATTAACGACGATACGGCCTTCACCTGGAACTAAGCGAACGCGCGCTACAGAACTTTTACGACGACCTGTACCGTAATATTGAACCTGTGCCAAATTGTTAACCTCCCTTTTAATTAACCGCGAAGTTCGTAAACTTCAGGTTGTTGTGCTTGATGTGGATGCTCAGAACCACGGTACACATTTAATTTTTTGAACATTTGACGTCCTAGTGGACCTTTTGGAAGCATACCTTTGATAGCAAGCTCCAACATTTTTTCAGGGTAGTTTGTACGCATCTCAAGAGCAGTTCTTTGTTTCAAACCACCTGGATGATTCGTGTGACGGTAGTAAATTTTATCAGCTAATTTATTACCAGTTAATTCGATTTTCTCAGCATTGATGATGATGACGTGATCACCTGTATCAACATGAGGTGTATAAGTTGGTTTGTGCTTACCGCGCAAAAGTGATGCTACTTCAGTAGAAAGACGACCTAGAGTCTTGCCTGCCGCATCAACAACTAGCCATTTGCGCTCAATTGTGCTTGCGTTCGCCATTGGTGTTGTACGCATGAGTTTCCCTCCTAAATAAATCAATGATTTTTCCTTGAATCAAGTGCTACGTTCTATTTCAAAACACAGATAAGTTTCCGGGGCTTATTTGTGGGGTTGAAATACATACCATAGGATATCTTATAACTTTCTGCTTCTTGTGTCAAGAATATGTTACACCAGGTTTAGTTGTCATAGAAAACTTCCCATAGGTACAGTCCGTGACTAGGAGCAGTCTTGCCTGCCGCTTCTCGATTTCGGGCGGCAAGCATGGTTTTTACGTCCTGAGGGTGAAATTTACCAGCGCCAACGTCGAGTAATGTGCCAGCGATAATTCGCACCATGTTGTATAAAAAGCCATTACCCTTCACACGCATTTCAAGCCCGTCTGAGACGTTTTTCCATTCAAGGGTGTAAATATCCCTCACCTTGTCTTGAACCTCTGTATTGGCCGCACAAAAGCTTGTGAAGTCATGTGTACCAATTAGGTGCCCAGCAGCTTCTTTCATTTTCTCGACATCTAGCTCGTAAGGGTAGTGACAGGCGTAGAGTCTTGTAAATACATTTTGGTGCGTTTCGGTTGAGACTCGGTAGCGATACTCCTTCGATACCACACTAAACCTTGCGTGAAACGACTCGTCCACTTCTTCCGCCTTTAAAATACGGATGTCATCAGGCAGTAAGCTATTGAGAGCAAACGGCCACCGTTTCATCGGAATTGTGAGCGGGGTCTCAAAATGGATGACCTGTCCTTTTGCGTGGACACCACTATCCGTACGACCAGATGCCACAACAGGGATTGGTTCCTCTTGTTTATGCATTCTCGCAAGCGCGGACTCAATCTCCGTCTGAACGGTTCTCTGCCCAGGCTGAACTTGATAGCCTTTGAATTTTGTCCCATCGTAGGAAACGGTACATTTTACCTTCATCTAGGAATCACCTAATTTCTGAAAAGCACAAGAAGTGCGATTAACAGGATGAAGAGGAGGAGTGTAAACGTATCTTTCATGCCCCAGACAAGCTGGCGATACTTTGTGCGCCCTTCTCCCCCTCGGTAGCCTCTTGCTTCCATTGCGGTCGCCAATTCCTCCGCACGCTTAAATGCACTGACGAACAGAGGGACAAGTAACGGAACGATTGCCTTCATGCGATCTTTCAATGGTCCGCTTGTAAAATCTACACCTCTTGCCATTTGTGCCTTCATGATTTTATCTGTCTCTTCTAGTAAAGTCGGAATAAATCGAAGAGAGATTGACATCATAAGTGCAAGCTCGTGAACAGGCAGTTTGATTTTACGAAATGGGTGCAACAATTTTTCCATGCCATCTGTGACTTCTATAGGCGTTGTGGTTAACGTGAGAAGGGTCGTCATCATGATGAGATACACAAAACGTAATGAAATGAAGATCCCTTGTTTTAAACCCTCTTCATAAATATTAAGAAACCCAAATTGGAACAGCAAGGCGCCATCCTTTGTCATGAAAATATGCAAAATAAAAGTGAACAGGACAATCCAAAAGATCGGCTTCATTCCCTTGAGAATAAAGTAAAGTGGCACCTGTGACACCATCACCACTAGAAGCGTGAACACCCCTAACACTCCGTAAGTGATATAGTTATTGGCAAAAAAGACAATAAAAACGAAAAAGAAAATTGATAATAGCTTTGTCCTTGGATCAAGTCGATGGACAAAAGATGAACCAGGCACATATTTGCCGATAATCATACTATCCATCATGATGTCGTTTCCTCCTGAAAAAGAGTTGTTAAGGCGTCTGCCATTTCCTCCATCGTCAGAAGTGGTTTTGGAAATTGAATGCCTAGCTTTTCTTCCACAGCCTGCTGGAATTTTATTGTTTCCGGTAGGTCGAGGCCAAATGAAGACATGTCTGTGCGGTTGGCAAACAATTCCCTCGGCGTACCTGTCGCTTTCACTGTTCCCTTATGCATGACGATCATTTGATCGGCATAGTGGGCTGCATCCTCCATACTGTGTGTGACCAGAATCGTGGTGAGGTTGGCTTTTTGATGAAGTTCATAAAACATGTCCATGATTTCTTTCCGTCCGCGTGGATCTAGACCGGCAGTCGGTTCATCGAGCACAAGAACCTCCGGCTCCATTGCGAGTACACCAGCAATCGCCACACGTCTCATTTGACCACCACTTAATTCAAAGGGTGATCGAGATAGTAGTGATTCTGACAGACCGACTAGTTTGAGCATCTCTTTCGCTTTTGCCTCTGCTTTTTCTTGAGAAACGCCAAAGTTCATCGGACCAAAGCAAATATCCTTCAAAATGGTTTCTTCAAAGAGCTGATGTTCCGGAAACTGAAACACGATGCCTACTTTTTTTCGGATAGATTTTAAATCCTTTTGCTTTTTGTTGGCTTGTAAAACCGTATCCCCAAGCGTAATGCTCCCTTTGGTCGGTTTGAGCAGTCCATTTAAATGTTGCAGCAATGTCGACTTACCAGAGCCCGTATGACCAATGACAGCGACATAGCTGCCCTCTTTGATGGACACATTGACATCATACAAAGCGAGGCGCTCAAACGGCGTTTTCATTTGATACCGATGCTCTAATTCTTTGATCGTAATGTCCATAGCTCTTTCACCAATCCTTCTTGTGTCAAATGGGCATTTGCAAGCGGCACACCTTGCTGCTTTAACTGTTTACTCAACCGATGGGAAAATGGTAGATCCAGTCCGATTTGAACAAGCTGTTCATCTAGCTCAAATACTTCCTCTGGTGTTCCCTCGGCAAATTTCTTACCACCATTCATCACAATGACACGATCGGCCTTAGCAGCTTCATCTAAATCATGTGTGATGGAAATGACCGTAACGGTTCCTTGCTCCTTTAACAATCTGACCGTTTCTAATACTTCTTCACGGCCAATCGGATCAAGCATGGATGTTGCTTCATCCAAAATCATAATGTCAGGGCTTCCGGCAAGCACACCTGCAATGGCTACTCTCTGCTTTTGCCCGCCTGATAGATGGTGCGGCTCTTGATCAAGAAACTCCTGCATATTGACCTGTTTCACAGCCCAATCTACACGTTCTATCATCAATTCCCGCTCAACCCCGTTGTTTTCTAAACCAAAAGCCACATCATCACGAACCGTTGAGCCAACGAATTGGTTATCTGGATTTTGAAAGACCATTCCGACTTTTTTGCGAATATCCCAGACACTGTCTTCTTTGAGCTCAATCTCACCAACCTTTACCGTACCAGCATCCGGTAAAATAAGACCATTCAGCACACGGGCAAGTGTGGATTTACCTGACCCGTTATGACCAACAATCGCTAGCCATTCATTTTGATTCACATGCAATGACACTTGATCTAAAGCGGGCTTGTCTGCTTCTTTATGATAACGAAATACAATATCCTTTACATCAATTAATGTCTTTCCCATCTCTACCGGACCTCCTCTCAGCTCAACCTCTTCTTTGCTTGTCCTAAAAAGCCGTAGTATCTAAAAAAGGGCATAGATCCAGTTATGAACTGTCCCGCCCTTTCTTAGATACACGATATGTGATTAAACTAATTCAATGACAGCCATTGGTGCGCCATCGCCGCGACGAGGTCCAAGCTTCATGATACGAGTGTATCCACCTTGGCGGTCTTCGTAGCGAGTTGCAACGTCAGCGAACAATTTTTGAAGTGCATCTTGGTTTGTTTCAGCGTTAGCTACTTCATTACGGATGTAAGCTGCAGCTTGACGGCGAGCATGAAGATCTCCGCGTTTGCCAAGAGTGATCATTTTTTCAACAACAGAGCGAAGTTCTTTCGCACGTGTTTCAGTTGTTTCAATGCGCTCGTTGATGATCAAATCAGTTGTTAGGTCACGAAGCATTGCTTTACGTTGTGCACTAGTGCGTCCTAGCTTTCTGTATGCCATGTATGTCCCCTCCTTAATTAGAGATGCTGTATGAATAAAAAACACACGAAAATCCTAGTTCACAATGAAACTAGTCAATCGTCTTTACGAAGTCCTAGTCCAAGTTCTTCTAGTTTCGCTTTCACTTCTTCAAGAGATTTACGTCCAAGGTTACGAACTTTCATCATATCCTCTTCTGTCTTGTTAGCAAGCTCTTGAACCGTGTTAATACCCGCACGCTTCAAACAGTTGTAAGAACGAACAGAAAGATCAAGCTCTTCAATTGTCATTTCAAGCACTTTTTCTTTTTGGTCTTCTTCTTTTTCAACCATGATTTCAGCATGTTGAGCTTCGTCAGTTAAACCAACGAAAATATTAAGATGTTCAGTTAAAATCTTAGAACCTAGAGCGATCGCTTCTTTCGGTCCTGTGCTTCCATCAGTCCATACATCTAGTGTCAATTTATCATAGTTTGTGATTTGCCCAACACGGGTATTCTCCACTTGATAAGTCACACGAGATACTGGTGTATAGATTGAGTCAATCGGAATCACACCGATTGGCTGATCGTCTCTTTTGTTTGTATCAGCAGGACTATACCCGCGACCTCTTTGTGCAGTTAGACGAACGCGGAAGCTCGCATTCTGACCAAGAGTTGCGATCTGAAGATCTGGATTTAAGATTTCAATATCGCTGTCGTGTGTAATATCAGCAGCTGTTACAATACCTTCATCTTGTACATCAATTTCAAGCGTCTTCTCTTCTTCAGAGTAGATTTTGAGTGCAAGCTTTTTAATGTTTAAGATAATCGTTGTAACATCTTCAACCACGCCTTCGATCGTTGAGAATTCGTGTAAGACTCCATCTATCTGGATCGATGTTACAGCTGCACCAGGAAGTGAGGATAAAAGGATACGACGAAGGGAGTTCCCTAAAGTGGTACCATATCCACGCTCAAGTGGCTCTACGACAAACTTGCCATACTTGGCATCGTCGCTGATTTCAACCGTTTCGATTTTTGGTTTTTCAATTTCGATCATCTAATAAAACCCTCCTTCAAAACGTCGAAACCTCGGAATAGAATCATATGAGATTCCATCCGAAATTCCTCATTGTTTAGTCCCGTATGTGCTCAGGCAACGAGTCGTGTATTCGTCTCATAAATAACTGTATCATAACCCATTATTGACAGGGACACAAAATCTATACAAACAAATTACACGCGGCGACGTTTTGGTGGACGGCATCCGTTATGAGGAACTGGAGTTACGTCTCTGATTGCAGTAACTTCAAGACCTGCAGCTTGAAGCGCACGAATTGCAGCTTCACGACCAGAACCAGGACCTTTAACAGTTACTTCAAGTGTTTTAAGACCATGTTCGATAGAACCTTTAGCAGCAGTTTCAGCAGCCATTTGTGCAGCAAAAGGAGTCGATTTACGAGAACCTCTGAAACCTAATGCACCAGCACTTGACCAAGAAAGTGCGTTTCCATGAACATCTGTAATAGTGACAATCGTGTTGTTGAAAGTGGAACGGATATGAGCGATTCCAGCTTCAATATTCTTTTTCACGCGACGTTTACGCGTATTTGATTTACGAGCAGCAGCCATTCTTTAACTACCTCCTTTACTTATTTTTTCTTGTTAGCTACAGTACGACGCGGACCTTTACGAGTGCGCGCGTTATTTTTTGTGTTTTGTCCACGAACAGGAAGTCCTCTGCGATGACGGATTCCGCGGTAGCTTCCGATTTCAATTAGACGCTTAATGTTAAGGGATACTTCACGACGAAGGTCACCTTCTACTTTAAGTTTGTCAATGATATCACGGATTTTACCAAGTTCGTCTTCAGTTAGATCGCGAACGCGAGTGTCTTCAGAAACACCTGCTTCTTTAAGGACTTGTTGAGCAGTCGTACGACCAATTCCAAAAACATATGTTAAAGAAATGACAACACGCTTATCACGTGGAATATCTACACCAGCAATACGAGCCATGATTTGGGCACCTCCTTGTTATTAGCCTTGTTTTTGTTTATGTTTTGGGTTTTCACAGATCACCATTACTTTTCCTTTTCTGCGAATCACTTTACATTTTTCACAGATAGGTTTAACAGATGGTCTCACTTTCATGTGTTTCCAACCTCCTTCTTCCGGAGTTGCTTTATTTGTAACGGTACGTAATTCTACCACGAGTTAAGTCATATGGAGATAATTCTACCGTAACTTTGTCTCCAGGTAAAATGCGAATGAAGTGCATACGGATTTTTCCGGATACGTGCGCCAAAACTGTATGACCATTCTCTAGTTCAACTTTGAACATTGCGTTTGGCAAAGTTTCAGCTACAGTGCCTTCCACTTCAATTACATCGTCTTTCGCCATTCAATTGTTCTCCCTTCTTCAAATCAGTAACTTGCTCACTGATAAATGTGCAAAAGAGGGTCTCTCAATTGTCCATCTATCAACCGACCTGTTTTGAATATACTGTTCTGAACTTCCGGAGATACGCAATCATAAAAGGTTACATGATTGATATATTTTTCTGAGGAGAATGAAATTTACGCTTTTCTCCGCCTGCGATAAGTACATGGCAGTCATCGAACATGTCGTTGATAACGATATACTGATGTTGCTTTTCCTAAAAAGGGCTTTCGAATTAGGCTTCAGTGAAGACCTAAATCTTAGTCAGTATATCAAAGCCTGTATCTGTAATCGCAATCGTATGCTCGAAGTGAGCACACTTTTTCCCATCAACCGTTACAACCGTCCAGTTATCAGCCAGTGTTTTCACATATCGGCTGCCTGCGTTCACCATCGGTTCGATGGCCAACACCATTCCAGGTTTTAGCCGTGGGCCTTTGTTTGGCGGACCATAATGAGGAATTTGAGGGTCCTCATGAAGATCCTGTCCGACCCCATGTCCAACATATTCTCTAACAACTGAGAAATTCTCACCTTCAACATACGTTTGTATGGCATGGGAAATGTTTGACAGACGTTCGCCTGGCTTTGCTTCCTGTAAGCCTTTATATAGAGATTCCTCTGTGACTTCCAGTAGTTTACGGTCCTCATCACTGATTCCCCCAACTGGATACGTCCAAGCAGAGTCACCATGATAGCCATTTAACTTTGCACCGATATCGATACTAATGATGTCTCCATCACGTAAAACCCGTTTACCAGGTATACCGTGAACGAGTTCTTCATTCACCGAAACGCAAATGCTCCCGCGAAAACCATTATACCCTTTAAAAGATGGGATTGCACCCTGCTTTGTGATAAAACGTTCGGCAATTTGATCCAATTCTTTTGTCGAAATACCTGGTTTTATATGTTTCTTCAGCTCTTCATGAGTCAGCGCAACAATACGTCCAGCTTCTCTCATAATCTCAAGCTCGCGAGGAGTTTTACAGATAATCATTTACTTAATCCTCCAAGCAGGTCCTTGATATCTGTGTATACATCGTTAATGTGCTTCGCACCATCGATGTTTACTAGATATCCTTTTTCTGAATAGAAGTTCAGTAAAGGTTCAGTCTGCTTTAGGTTTACTTCAAGTCTAGTCGAAACAGTTTCTGCATTATCATCTGCACGTTGATAAAGCTCTCCGCCACACTTATCGCAAACATTTTCTTTCGCAGGTGGATTGAAAACCAAATGATATGTTGATCCGCAATTTTTGCATATTCTTCGGCCAGTCAGACGCTCCATCAAAGCATCTTTATCGACTTTAATATTAATGACATAATCAATCGTTCTGCCAAGTTCCTTTAGAATACCTTCTAAGGCTTCAGCCTGAGCGACTGTTCGCGGAAATCCGTCCAGAAGAAAACCTTGTTCACAATCATTCTTGCCAAGTCTGTCTCTCACAATACCGATTGTGACCTCATCAGGAACAAGCTCTCCTTTATCAATAAAGGATTTTGCTTCGAGCCCAAGTTGTGTCTCCTCTTTCATAGCAGCACGGAACATATCTCCTGTTGAGATATGAGGGATCCCATATTCATCAACAATTCGTTCTGCCTGAGTGCCTTTACCAGCACCCGGAAGCCCCATTAAGACCAAGTTCATTTCGGATTTCCCCTTCCTAACTTAGAGAGGTTGGGCAAACGCCCAGCCCTCTGTTTTATTTCATAAATCCACGGTAGTTTCGTTTCACTAATTGGCTTTCAAGCTGTTTCATTGTTTCCAGTGCAACACCTACAACAATGAGAAGGCTTGTGCCGCCAATTTGTGCAGCGGAAGGTAATCCAGCGAATTGAATGAAAAAGATAGGAAGTATTGAAATCACAGCTAAGAAAATGGCACCCACAAACGTGAGTCGGTACAAAATACTCGTAATTCTATCTTGAGTCATTTTCCCTGGACGAACTCCCGGGATATAGCCACCCTGCTTTTGCAGATTTTCAGCCATTTGTTCAGGATTCACTTGAACAAAAGCATAAAAATATGTGAAAGCAACAATCAGTGCTACATAAATCGTCATACCGATTGGCTTAGTATAGTCAAAGTTGTTTGTTATCCAAGTCGTTACATCATTGGTTCCAAAGAACGAAGCAATCGTCTGTGGAGTAATGATGAAAGAAATGGCGAAGATGACCGGAATCACCCCAGCTGGATTCACTTTCAATGGTAGGTGCGTTGCTTGACTAGCAGACATTTGTGCACGACCTGTTCCTTTTGAGTATTGAATCGCAATTTTTCTTACAGCCATTTGGATGTAAATAACACCCACGACAATAACAAGAATTGCAAGAAGGATCAGTGCAATTTTTAGGATTTGCATGAACAACTGTCCATCTCCACCTACAAACTGCTGCGCGTACACTTGGTTTAATGTTTGAGGGATACCTGCGATGATACCGGCAAAGATAATAATCGAAATACCGTTACCAACACCGTGTGCAGTAATCTGCTCCCCGAGCCACATTAAAAATGCTGTTCCCGCAGTGAGTACGACCGCAATTAAGAGGTACGTTGACACACCAGGGTTTTCAATCAGCATGCCTCCTGCCATATTGTTGAATCCATATGACATTCCTATTGCCTGAATAAATCCTAGAACAATTGTAAAATACCTTGTGAATTGTGCTAATTTTCGGCGGCCAACTTCTCCTTGCTTTGACCACTCAGTAAACTTCGGAACCACATCCATCTGCAAGAGCTGAATGATGATTGAAGCAGTGATATACGGCATAATCCCCATTGCAAGAATGGAGAATTGGAAAAGTGCCCCGCCCCCAAACGTGTTGAGGATTCCGAAAACACTCATTTGATCCTGTGCCTGGAGAACTTCGGCGTTCACATTAGGCACAGGGATGAAAGCACCTATACGAAAGACGATTAACATTAGTAGTGTAAAGATAATCTTATTCCGTATATCTTTCACGCGCATAAAATTGGAGATTGTCTTAAACAAGTTAGATCACCTCGGCTGTACCGCCAGCAGCTTCAATCGCTTCTTTAGCAGAAGCTGAGAATTTATTGGCTTTTACAGTTAATTTTTTTTCTAATTTACCGTTGCCAAGAATTTTAACTCCTGCTTTTAACTTGCTTAATGTACCAGTCTCTAGAAGAAGTTCAGGAGTAACTTCCGTTCCTTCGTCAAAACTGTTTAATCTGTCTAAGTTGATTACCGCATAATCTTTACGGTTGATGTTTGTAAAACCACGTTTTGGAAGGCGTTGGAATAAAGGCATTTGTCCACCTTCGAAACCAGGGCGTACACCGCCACCAGAACGAGCGTTTTGACCTTTATGACCTTTACCAGAAGTTTTACCGTTACCTGATCCAATACCACGACCAACACGGTTGCGTACTTTACGTGAACCTTCTGAAGGCTTCAATTCATGAAGTTTCATTTGGGCACCTCCTTATCGATATAAAATGTATTATTGTTCTTTAACAGAAACTAAATGAGACACTTTGTTAATCATACCGCGGATCGCTGCATTGTCTTCATGAACGACTGTTTGGTTTGTTTTCTTAAGACCAAGAGTACGAACAGTGACTTTCTGATCCTCTGGGCGGCCGATAACACTGCGTTTGAGGGTAATTTCTAATTTTTTTGCCATTATTGTTCCCTCCTTATCCTAACAGGTCTTCTACAGATTTTCCACGAAGCTTCGCTACGTCTTCAGCACGTTTAAGCTCACTTAAACCTTGAAGTGTTGCGCGAATCATGTTGATCGGTGTATTAGAACCTAGAGATTTAGAAAGGATATCAGCTAGACCAGCAAGCTCAAGTACCGCACGCACTGGGCCTCCAGCGATAACTCCTGTACCTTCTGAAGCAGGTTTTAATAAGACGTTTCCTGCACCGAATCGACCGATGATTTCGTGTGGAATTGTAGTTCCAACCATTGGTACTTCAATTAAATTCTTTTTCGCATCTTCAACAGCTTTGCGGATCGCTTCTGGTACTTCTTGTGCTTTACCAGTACCGAAACCTACATGACCGTTTTTGTCACCGACAACAACTAAAGCTGCAAAACGGAAACGACGTCCACCTTTAACAACTTTCGCTACGCGGTTAACCGTAACTAAGCGTTCTTCTAACTCTAATTTGCTTGGGTCAATACGACTCATTCGGATGTGTCCCTCCTTCTTTTATTAAAATTTAAGTCCAGCCTCACGAGCAGCTTCAGCTAGAGCTTTCACACGTCCATGGAATAGGTATCCTCCACGGTCAAATACAACGTTAGAGATTCCTTTTTCAACAGCGCGTTTTGCAACAAGCTCGCCAACTTTCGTAGCAGCTTCAGTATCAGCACTCTTCTCGATCTTTAACTCTTTATCAAGAGTAGAAGCACTTACAAGTGTTACACCGTTAACATCATCAATTACTTGTGCGTAGATATTCTTGTTAGAACGGAAAACGTTAAGGCGAGGTCTTTCAGCAGTACCTGAAAGTTTCGCACGAACACGAGCATGTCTTTTTAGACGAGTAGCATTTTTGCTAGTTTTCGTAATCATCCGAGTCACTCCTTTCTTCACATTAAGCGATCTTACTTACCAGTTTTTCCTTCTTTACGGCGAACGAATTCACCTTCGTAACGAATTCCTTTACCTTTGTAAGGCTCTGGAGAACGGACAGCGCGGATGTTAGAAGCAAGAGCTCCTACACGCTCTTTATCAATACCTTTAACGACAACTTTCGTTTGAGATGGAACTTCAACTTCAACTCCAGCCTCAGGAACGATTTCAACTGGGTGAGAGTATCCAACGTTTAAAACAAGTTTGTTTCCAGATTTAGCAGCACGGTAACCGACACCGATAAGTTCTAAACTTCTTTCGAAACCTTTAGATACACCTTCAACCATGTTTGCAATCAAACTACGTGTTGTACCGTGTAAAGCGCGGTGTTCTTTATGATCAGAAGGACGGCTTACAGTTAAGACGTTATCTTCCATTTTGATTTCCATTTCAGGGTGAAACGTACGAGTTAGTTCACCTTTTGGTCCCTTTACTGTCACTGTGTTGTTGTTGTTCGTCACAGTTACACCTGAAGGGATCTCGATTAGTTTTTTACCTATGCGAGACATACAAGGCACCTCCATTCATCTTAAACTTTTTTTACCATACGTAAGCAAGTACTTCTCCACCAGCTTGTTTAGCACGGGCCTCTTTGTCCGTTAAAACACCTTGTGATGTAGAAATAATTGCGATTCCAAGTCCGTTAAGTACACGTGGTACTTCATTTGATTTCGCATATACGCGTAAACCAGGTTTACTGATTCTTTTAAGACCAGTGATAACACGCTCGTTGTTTTGGCCGTATTTAAGGAACAAACGGATAATTCCTTGTTTGCTGTCTTCGACGTATTCAACGTCACGGATAAAACCTTCGCGCTTTAAGATTTCAGCAATTTCTCTTTTGATTTTTGAAGCAGGTACTTCAAGCTTCTCATGACGTACCATGTTCGCATTGCGAATACGAGTCAGCAAATCTGCAATCGGATCTGTCATAACCATTATTTAATAACCTCCTTCCCATTTATGGGGATTACCAGCTGGCTTTTTTAACGCCAGGAATTTGTCCTTTATATGCAAGTTCGCGGAAACAAATACGGCAAAGTTTAAACTTACGAATAACTGAATGTGGACGTCCACAACGTTCGCAGCGCGTATACTCTTGAACTTTAAACTTTTGTTTGCGTTGTTGTTTCGCAATCATAGACTTTTTAGCCACGATTTCGCCTCCCTTTCATTGATTATTTCTGGAACGGCATACCTACTAGAGTTAATAACTCACGTGCTTCTTCGTCCGTATTGGCAGTCGTAACAATAACGATGTCCATACCACGAACTTTAGTTACTTTATCGTAATCAATTTCTGGGAAGATTAACTGTTCTTTAATACCAAGCGTGTAGTTTCCACGTCCGTCGAAAGATTTCTTAGAAATCCCACGGAAGTCACGTACACGTGGTAAAGATACAGAAATAAGTTTATCAAGGAAATCATACATGCGCTCTCCGCGAAGTGTTACTTTCGCACCGATTGGCATTCCTTCACGTAGACGGAATCCAGCAATAGAATTCTTCGCACGAGTAACGACAGGTTTCTGACCAGCGATAAACGTTAATTCTTCAACAGCAGAGTCGATTGCTTTAGCGTTTTGAACTGCGTCACCAACACCCATGTTGATCACGATTTTTTCGATTTTTGGCACTTGCATTACTGATGAGTATTCAAACTTAGAAACCAATGCAGGTGTAATTTCTTTTACAAATTTTTCTTTAAGGCGGTTCATGAGAAAGACCTCCCTTCCTTATTTACTATTTATCTAGAACTTGCCCAGATTTTTTCGCTACACGGACTTTCTTTCCGTCCTCAACCTTATACCCAACACGTGTCACTTCACCCGTTTTAGGATCAAGCGGCATTACGTTTGATACGTGGATTGGCGCTTCTTGTTCAGAAATTCCGCCTTGAGGGTTAGCTTGTGTTGGTTTAGAGTGTTTTTTCACAAGGTTGATACCTTCTACTAAAACACGGTCCTGTTTAGGAAAAGCAGCAAGGATGACACCTTGTTTACCTTTATCCTTACCAGAGATAACCACTACTTTATCGCCCTTTTTAACATGCATTTAATCGCACCTCCTTGAGTCGCGGGTTGTATTCATTAGATTACTTCTGGTGCTAAAGAAACAATTTTCATATAGTTATTTTCACGAAGTTCACGTGCTACTGGTCCGAAGATACGAGTTCCACGTGGGCTCTTATCGTCACGGATGATGACACATGCGTTTTCATCAAAAGTGATGTAAGTTCCATCGTTTCTGCGAGCTCCGCTCTTAGTACGAACGATAACTGCTTTTACAATTTCACCTTTTTTGACAACGCCACCTGGTGTTGCTTGTTTAACCGTACAAACAATGACATCACCGATGTTAGCCGTCTTACGTCCAGAGCCACCAAGAACTTTAATCGTTAGTACTTCGCGTGCACCAGAGTTGTCAGCTACTTTTAAACGAGTCTCCTGTTGAATCATTAATGTTACCTCCTTTCGGAAAAAGAATTCCGAACTTTATTAGATAATAACAGCTTCTTCGACAACTTCAACTAGACGAAAACGCTTAGTCGCAGATAATGGACGAGTTTCCATGATCTTTACGATGTCTCCGATTTTTGCTTGGTTATTTTCATCATGCGCTTTGAACTTTTTAGAATATCTTACACGCTTACCATAAAGTGAATGCTTTTTGTATGTTTCAACTACAACTGTGATAGTTTTATCCATTTTGTCAGAAACAACACGACCTTGATACACTTTACGTTGGTTACGTTCGCTCATGTTTGCGGGGCCTCCCCTCTAATTATTATTTATTAGCAGCGATTTCTCTTTGACGAATCACAGTTTTCATGCGTGCGATTGATTTACGCACTTCACGAATGCGAGCAGTATTTTCAAGTTGCCCAGTCGCTAATTGGAAACGAAGATTGAAAAGTTCTTCTTTAAGAGACTTTACTTTTTGTTCAATTTCAGCAGTGGTAAGGTCACGAATTTCATTAGCTTTCATTTGATTCACCACCAATTTCTTCACGTTTTACGAACTTCGTTTTAATTGGCAATTTGTGAGATGCAAGACGAAGAGCTTCACGAGCAACTTCTTCAGACACACCAGAAATTTCAAATAAAACTTTACCCGGTTTTACAACAGCTACCCATCCTTCTGGAGCACCTTTACCGGAACCCATGCGGACCTCAAGTGGTTTCGCTGTATATGGCTTAGAAGGGAAAATTTTGATCCAAACTTTACCGCCACGTTTCATGTAACGAGTCATAGCAATACGAGCAGCTTCGATTTGACGGTTAGTGATCCAAGAAGCTTCTACAGCTTGGATACCGAACTCACCGAAATGTACTTCAGTGCCACCTTTTGCACGACCACGCATTTTTCCACGATGTTCTCTGCGATACTTTACGCGTTTTGGCAATAACATATTATTTTCCTCCTTCCGCAGTATTCTTCTTAGTTGGAAGGACTTCTCCACGATAGATCCATACTTTTACGCCAAGCTTACCATAAGTAGTGTCAGCTTCAGCATGAGCATAGTCGATGTCAGCACGAAGTGTGTGCAACGGAACAGTACCTTCACTGTAATGTTCAGAACGAGCAATATCTGCACCGCCAAGACGACCAGAAACCATTGTTTTAATTCCTTGTGCTCCAGCACGCATTGTGCGTTGGATTGTTTGTTTTTGTGCACGACGGAATGAAATACGGTTTTCAAGTTGACGAGCGATGTTTTCAGCAACTAGTTGTGCATCAAGATCTGCTCTCTTGATTTCAAGAATGTTGATGTGTACACGTTTGCCAGTTAGGCTGTTAAGAGCTTTACGAAGTGCTTCAACTTCAGATCCGCCTTTACCAATTACCATACCTGGTTTAGCCGTGTGGATTGTGATATTTACGCGGTTTGCAGCACGCTCGATTTCTACTTTAGAAACAGACGCGTCAGACAAACGCTTGCTAATGAATTCACGGATTTTCAAGTCTTCATGTAGGAAGTCAGCGTAATCTTTACCAGCGAACCATTTAGATTCCCAATCACGAATAACGCCAATACGAAGACCTATTGGATTTACCTTTTGACCCACGGATTATCCCTCCTTCTTTTCTGATACAACGATTGTAATGTGGCTAGTACGTTTGTTAATTGCGCTCGCACGACCCATAGCACGTGGACGGAATCTCTTAAGTGTTGGACCTTCGTCAACGAATGCTTGAGTGATCACTAGGCTGTTAGCATCTAACTCGTAGTTGTGCTCAGCATTTGCGATAGCAGATTTCAATACTTTTTCAATAATCGGTGAAGCAGCCTTCGGTGTAAGGTTAAGAATAGATACTGCTTCTCCTACTTGCTTACCTCGGATCAGGTCCATTACTAGACGTGCTTTACGAGGAGCAATACGGACTGTTCTTGCGACAGCTTTAGCTTGCATTTAAAAGCCTCCTCTCATTAGCGTCTTGTTTTTTTATCGTCACTAGCATGACCTTTGTAAGTACGGCTTGGTGCGAATTCGCCCAATTTGTGACCTACCATATCTTCAGAGATGAATACAGGTACATGTTTGCGGCCGTCATAGACTGCAATTGTGTGACCGATGAATTGTGGGAAAATTGTAGAACGACGAGACCAAGTTTTTACTACTTGCTTCTTGTCAGTTTCATTTAGTTTCTCGACTTTAGCCATCAAATGATCATCAACAAATGGTCCTTTTTTTAAGCTGCGAGCCATTGTGGAACCTCCCTTCGTGATTGAGCTACGGTCCTAAATGAACCGTAGACAACCCCGTTACTTGTTTTTACGACGACGTACAATGAATTTATCAGACTTGTTGGTTTTCTTACGAGTCTTGAATCCAAGAGTCGGTTTACCCCATGGAGACATTGGTGATTTACGTCCGATTGGAGCGCGTCCTTCACCACCACCGTGTGGGTGATCGTTAGGGTTCATAACAGAACCACGAACTGTTGGGCGTACGCCTTTCCAGCGAGAACGACCAGCTTTACCAATGGTAATTAATTCGTGTTGCTCGTTTCCAACTTGACCAACTGTTGCACGGCAAGCAGAAAGAATCATACGAACTTCTCCTGAGTTCAAGCGTACAAGAACGTATTTACCTTCTTTACCAAGAACTTGAGCAGAAGTACCAGCAGAACGAACTAATTGTCCACCTTTACCTGGTTTTAATTCAATGTTATGCACAACTGTACCAACAGGGATGTTGATCAGTGGAAGAGCGTTACCTGGTTTGATGTCAGCTTCTGGACCAGAAGTAACTTCAGTACCAACTTGGATTCCTTTTGGAGCAAGAATGTAACGTTTCTCACCATCTGCATAGTTTACAAGAGCGATGTTTGCTGAACGGTTTGGATCATACTCGATTGTAGCAACGCGTCCAGGTATACCGTCTTTATTGCGTTTAAAGTCAATCACACGGTATTGACGTTTGTGACCGCCACCTTGATGACGAACAGTTAATCTACCTTGGTTGTTACGTCCGCCTTTTTTATGAAGCGGTGCAAGTAATGATTTTTCTGGTGTGTCAGTCGTAATTTCAGCAAAATCTGAAGTAGTCATGTTACGACGACCATTACTGGTTGGTTTATACTTTTTAATCGCCATTTTGAATTTCCCTCCTTCTTTTTAAGATTTATGCTTCAAAAATTTCGATTTCTTTGCTGTCAGCAGTTAATTTCACGATCGCTTTTCTGCGACGGCTAGTCATACCAGTGTAGCGTCCAACGCGTTTAGATTTCCCTTTGTAGTTTTGAACGTTGACTTTCTCAACTTTCACTCCAAAGATTTCTTCAACAGCATCTTTCACTTCTGTTTTGTTAGCTTTGACATCAACTTCGAACGTGTACTTCTTCTCTGTCATTAGATCAGCAGAACGCTCAGTAATGATAGGGCGCTTTAGAACATCACGAGGATCTTTCATTATGCAAGTCCCTCCTCTACTTTTTCAACCGCTGCTTTTGTGATCAGAAGTTTCTCATGGTTAACAACGTCAAGAACGTTGATACCGTTAGCTTCAACAACTGTTACTCCAGGGATGTTACGAGCAGATAATGCAACTGTTTCGTTTACATCAGCAGTAACGATCAACGCTTTTTTCTCAACAGATAACCCTTTAAGAATGCTTGCGAATTCTTTCGTTTTCACAGCATCAAGAGTAAGATCTTCAAGAACGATGATGTTGTTGTCGTTTACTTTAGAAGACAACACTGACTTGATAGCCAAGCGGCGAACTTTTTTAGGTAATTTATAAGAATAGCTGCGTGGTGTTGGACCGAATACGATACCGCCTCCGCGCCATTGTGGTGAACGGATAGAACCTTGACGAGCACGACCTGTACCCTTCTGTCTCCAAGGTTTGCGACCTCCGCCACGTACTTCAGAACGAGTTTTTACTTTGTGAGTTCCTTGACGTAAGGAAGCTCTTTGCATAAGAATAGCATCGAATACTACGCTTTCGTTCGGCTCGATTCCAAACACAGAAGCGTTTAATTCGATTTCACCGTTAGTAGAACCGTTTTGGTTAAATAATGCTACTTTTGGCATGACTTGTTTCCTCCTTTCCTAAGAGAGTTATTTAGATTTAACTGCACTTTTCACAGTTACTAGAGATTTTTTAGGTCCTGGTACGTTACCTTTGATCAAAAGAAGATTACGTTCTGCATCAACTTTAACGATCTCAAGGTTTTGGACAGTGATTTGCTCTCCACCCATACGTCCTGGAAGAAGTTTACCTTTGAATACACGGTTTGGATCAACAGGTCCCATTGAACCAGGACCACGATGGTAACGTGAACCGTGAGTCATTGGTCCGCGTGATTGTCCGTGGCGCTTGATAGCCCCTTGGAATCCTTTACCTTTTGATGTTCCTGTTACATCTACGATATCTCCACTTGCGAAAATATCAACTTTGACTTCCTGACCAACTTCATACGCATCTAACTCCGCACCGCGTAATTCTTTTACGAAGCGCTTAGGAGCAGTTTCCGCCTTAGCAACGTGGCCTTTCTCTGGTTTGTTAGAAAGCTTTTCACGCTTATCGTCAAAACCGATTTGGATTGCTTCGTAGCCATCCGTATCAGTCGTCTTCTTTTGAAGAACAACGTTAGCTGCAGCCTCAACAACAGTTACAGGGATAAGATCTCCGTTTTCTGCGAATACTTGCGTCATACCAATTTTTCTACCTAAGATTCCTTTGGTCATTCGTCACACCTCCTATAATATGTGTTTTCTATTTGAATTAAAGTTTGATTTCGATATCTACACCAGATGGTAAATCTAATCGCATTAGAGCATCAACTGTTTGCGGAGTTGGATTCACGATGTCGATTAGACGTTTGTGAGTACGCATCTCGAATTGCTCACGAGAATCTTTGTACTTATGAACCGCACGAAGGATTGTGTAAACTGATTTTTCAGTTGGAAGCGGGATTGGACCAGATACACTAGCACCAGAACGCTTAGCCGTTTCAACAATCTTCTCAGCAGATTGATCAAGAATTCTATGATCATATGCTTTTAAACGAATACGAATTTTTTGTTTTGCCATTATTTTCCCTCCTTTTCGCCTACTTACGTTAGACAGTTCTCCGTGAGAAAAACCTGATCACCTTGCCATGGCAAAGCGGCCGGGTGTGTCAGCAACCTCTCACTTCATCGCAGTCAAAGACCAACATGCACTATTGTACCAAATTGGCCTGCATGTTGCAATCATTAATCGCATAAATTTATGATTTGCACACTTTTCATATTATACAGGGCATCGCTCTATAAATCAAGTTTTCCCTAAAGATGTTGCACTGCTTTTTCTCTTGTTTTATTTGGATCACAATAAGGAGGAAGTTGATCTGATTATCATTGATGAATAACGGTTACAACAAGGGATATACCGGGCCTCTTAGTACTCGATTAAGTAGCACAGTATTTATATAGTAGAAACTCGGTTTTTTATTGGTTTACAGTACTAGTATTCGTTCAATTTCTTATCGCATTTCTACATGAAAAAAAGAGACCCTTTTGCAAGGAGTCTCTTTTATTTATTCATTACTTAATGATTGAAGATACAACACCAGAACCTACAGTACGTCCACCCTCACGGATAGAGAAACGAGTTCCTTCTTCGATAGCGATAGTAGAGATAAGTTCAACTTCCATCTCAGTGTTATCGCCAGGCATTACCATTTCAGTACCTTCTGGAAGATGTACGATACCAGTTACGTCAGTTGTACGGAAGTAGAACTGCGGACGGTAGTTAGCGAAGAATGGAGTATGACGTCCACCCTCTTCTTTAGAAAGTACATAAACTTCAGCTTTGAAACGGCTATGTGGAGTGATTGTACCTGGTTTAGCAAGTACTTGACCACGTTGGATATCTTCACGAGATACACCACGAAGTAGTGCACCGATGTTGTCACCAGCTTCAGCATAGTCAAGAAGTTTACGGAACATTTCAACACCTGTAACAGTTGTTTTACCGTTTTCTTCTTGAAGACCGATGATTTCAACTTCGTCACCGACTTTAACTTGTCCACGCTCAACACGTCCAGTAGCAACTGTTCCACGACCAGTGATTGAGAATACGTCCTCAACTGGCATCATGAATGGCTTCTCAGTGTCACGCTCTGGAGTTGGGATGTACTCATCAACCGCGTCCATAAGTTCGAAGATTTTCGCTTCGTACTCAGCATCTCCTTCAAGAGCTTTAAGAGCAGAACCTTTGATAACTGGTACATCGTCACCAGGGAAGTCATAGTCAGAAAGAAGGTCACGAACTTCCATTTCAACAAGTTCAAGTAACTCTTCATCGTCAACCATGTCACATTTGTTAAGGAATACAACGATGTAAGGTACACCTACGTTACGAGAAAGTAGGATGTGCTCACGTGTTTGTGGCATTGGACCATCAGCAGCAGATACTACTAAGATCGCGCCGTCCATTTGTGCAGCACCAGTGATCATGTTTTTAACATAGTCTGCGTGTCCTGGGCAGTCTACGTGTGCGTAGTGACGAGTATCAGTTTCGTACTCAACGTGAGAAGTTGAGATTGTGATTCCACGCTCGCGCTCTTCTGGAGCACCATCGATTTGATCATATCCCATTGCTGATCCTTTACCAGATTTCTTATGAAGAACTGTTGAGATAGCAGCAGTTAGAGTTGTTTTACCATGGTCAACGTGTCCAATTGTACCAATGTTAGCATGCGATTTGGAACGGTCGAATTTTTCTTTAGCCATTCTGAAAATCCTCCTTAAAGGTTCATTGTATTTGGTATAGAGTGATAGAAAGTGAAGAGTTACCTCCCACTTTCTGATCTTCAATAGTAGTTATACTTTAGTTTAAAGGCAAAATCAATTATTCACCTTTATTTTTTTTGATGATTTCTTCACTAATGCTCTTCGGTACTTCTTCATAGTGATCCATGAACATTGTGAAAGTCCCGCGTCCTTGTGTGTTAGAACGGAGTGATGTTGCATATCCGAACATTTCAGATAGTGGAACCATAGCGCGAACAACTTGTGCGTTACCGCGAGCTTCCATACCTTCAACACGTCCACGACGAGATGTGATATCACCCATGATGTCTCCCATGTATTCTTCTGGGATAACGACTTCTACTTTCATCATTGGCTCAAGTAGAACTGGGTTACATTTGCTTGCAGCATTTTTCAATGCCATAGATGCAGCAATTTTAAACGCCATTTCGTTAGAGTCAACATCGTGGTATGAACCATCAAATAGTTTTGCTTTGATGTCGATTAATGGGAATCCAGCGATAACACCATTATCAAGTGAATCTACAAGACCTGCTTGAACTGCTGGAACGTACTCACGAGGAACAACCCCACCGACGATAGCATTTTCAAATTCGAAGCCTGCGCCTTCTTCGTTTGGTTCGAACTCGATCCAAACGTGTCCGAACTGACCACGTCCACCAGACTGACGTACGAATTTACCCTCAACTTTTGCACTAGAACGGAATGTTTCACGGTACGCAACTTGAGGAGCTCCTACGTTAGCTTCAACCTTGAACTCACGCTTCATACGGTCAACAATGATATCAAGGTGAAGTTCACCCATACCAGAGATGATCGTTTGACCAGTTTCAGGGTTTGTTTGTGCACGGAATGTTGGATCCTCTTCAGCTAGTTTAGCTAAAGCGACACCCATTTTGTCTTGGTCAGCCTTCGATTTAGGCTCAATCGCTACATCGATAACTGGTTCTGGGAAGTCCATAGACTCAAGGATAACAAGATTTTTCTCGTCACATAGAGTATCACCAGTTGATGTATCTTTAAGACCTACAGCTGCTGCGATATCTCCTGAATATACAGTAGAGATTTCTTCACGGCTGTTTGCGTGCATTTGCAGGATACGTCCAACGCGCTCACGCTTGTTTTTAGAAGAGTTCTTCACGTAAGAACCAGAATCAAGTGTTCCAGAGTATACGCGGAAGAAAGTTAATTTCCCAACAAATGGGTCAGTCATGACTTTAAATGCAAGAGCAGCAAATGGTGCGTCATCAGTAGACTCACGTACTACTTCTTCATCTGAATCTGGCACTGTACCTTTGATAGCTGCAACATCAGTTGGTGCAGGTAGGTAATCAAGGACAGCATCAAGTACAAGCTGAACACCTTTGTTTTTGAAAGCAGAACCAACAAGAACTGGGAAGAATTCGACATTCAAAGTACCTTTACGGATAGCAGCTTTCAATTCAGGAATTGAAATTTCTTCACCTTCAAGGTATTTTTCCATAAGCTCTTCATCCAGCTCAGCAACAGCTTCAACTAAGCTATTACGTTGCTCTTCAGCTTTTTCTTTATACTCAGCAGGAATTTCTGTTGCTTCTGAGCGAGTTCCAGTTTCATCATCGTAGAAATATGCTACGTTTTCTACAAGATCGATGATTCCTACGAATTGGTCTTCAGCACCGATTGGCAATTGAATTGCATGTGCGTTTGCTTGAAGACGATCTCTGATTGTGCCTATAGAGTAAAGGAAATCCGCACCTGTTTTATCCATTTTGTTAACGAATACGATACGAGGTACTCCATAAGTTGTTGCTTGGCGCCAAACTGTTTCAGTTTGTGGCTCTACTCCTGATTGTGCATCAAGAACAGTAACAGCACCATCAAGTACACGTAAAGAACGTTCAACTTCAACAGTGAAGTCTACGTGTCCTGGTGTATCAATGATGTTTACACGGTAACCCTTCCATTGTGCTGTAGTAGCAGCAGAAGTGATTGTGATACCACGTTCTTGCTCCTGTTCCATCCAGTCCATTTGTGAAGCTCCTTCGTGAGTTTCACCAAGTTTGTGGATACGACCAGTATAATACAAGATACGCTCAGTCGTTGTCGTTTTACCAGCATCGATGTGAGCCATGATACCAATATTACGAGTTTTGTCTAAGGAGAACTCTCTTGCCATTGGGTAATTTCTCCTTCCTTATTAGGGAATAGTTTTTTTAGTTTGGTATAAATCTTACCAGCGGTAGTGAGCGAATGCTTTGTTCGCTTCTGCCATTTTGTGTGTATCTTCACGTTTCTTAACAGCAGCACCAGTGTTGTTAGCTGCGTCAAGGATTTCGTTAGCTAGACGCTCTTCCATCGTTTTTTCTCCACGAAGACGAGCGTAGTTTACTAACCAGCGAAGACCTAAAGTTGTACGACGGTCTGGACGAACTTCTACAGGTACTTGGTAGTTAGCTCCACCTACACGACGTGCTTTTACTTCAAGAACTGGCATGATGTTTTTCAAGGCTTGTTCGAAAACCTCCATCGCTTCATTACCAGTACGTTCTTTGATGATATCAAATGACTTGTAGAGGATTGTTTGAGACTTTCCTCTTTTACCGTCGATCATCATTTTGTTGATCAGACGAGATACAAGTTTAGAATTGTAAATTGGATCTGGCAAAACATCTCTTTTTGCTACAGGACCTTTACGTGGCATCTGAATAGCCTCCCTTCTCTTTTAAAAGGATTCTTATCTGTTTTCATCTCAGTATCATTGTCAGTCACCCGACTCAACTAATCTGATTCAACTTCTAAAAACCCTTATGTTTGTTTTTATTATTTGCTTTGTTTAGGACGTTTTGTTCCGTACTTAGAACGACCTTGCATACGACCTTCTACGCCGGCAGTATCAAGCGCACCACGAACGATGTGATAACGTACCCCCGGTAAGTCTTTTACACGTCCGCCACGGATTAGTACTACACTGTGCTCTTGTAGGTTATGTCCGATACCAGGAATGTAAGCTGTTACTTCAATCAGGTTAGACAAGCGTACACGAGCATATTTACGTAATGCTGAGTTTGGTTTTTTCGGTGTCATTGTACCGACACGAGTACAAACCCCGCGTTTCTGTGGAGATGTTACGTTAGTGTGCTCTTTTTTGAAACTGTTGTATCCTTTGTTAAGTGCTGGAGACTTTGAGTTTTCAACTTTACTCACGCGTCCTTTGCGTATTAGCTGATTAATTGTAGGCATGTTGTTATTCCTCCCTTCATTACTTTTTTTATAACCCACATACCCAGGTGGTTCATCAAAAGGCAAAAAACAATGCTTTTACATTTAAAGCATGCAAAAACAAAAAAGTACGTTATAACATAATGGCAACAGTTGCTGCCCCAACTTCAATTCCGCAGGCTTTGCCAAGCTTTTTCATGGAATCTACCACTGAAATATCTACGCCCTTTTCCTCTGCTAGCTTGATTACACTAGCTGTTAAAGCGGGATCGGCGTTTTTCGCTACGACAATTTCCTTCACTGAATCTCGTTTTAGAGCCTTTACTGTTTGCTTCGTACCAATAATAATGGATTGGGCCTGTGATACTTTATCATAAGACATTGAATATCCTCCAAAGTAACAGGTTTTATTTGAGCACCTTGGTTATATTACCATCATGGCAGTAGGATGTCAATAATCTATGACAAATTATCTTGACACCCTACACCATTTTTAATGGCATTTATGAAAACCTTAAAAGAAAGATTATTCTACAGGAACCATGTCGTCAGACGGCTGAACTTGAGAAACCGGCTTAACTTTACGGTAGTTTGGCATTCCTGTTCCAGCAGGAACAAGCTTACCAATGATCACATTCTCTTTCAAGCCAAGCAGTTCATCACGTTTTCCTTTGATCGCCGCGTCTGTTAGGACACGAGTTGTCTCTTGGAATGATGCCGCAGACAGGAATGAGTCTGTTTCAAGCGACGCTTTTGTAATACCAAGAAGAACTGGACGTCCTGTTGCAGGGCGTTTGCCTTCGAATAGTACCTTTTTGTTCGCTTCAGTAAATTGATGTACATCAAGAAGTGTGCCTGGTAATACATCTGTATCACCCGCATCGGCGACACGCACTTTACGTAGCATTTGGCGAACCATTACTTCTACGTGTTTATCACCAATTTCTACCCCTTGCATACGGTAAACTTTTTGCACTTCATGTAGTAGGTATTCTTGAACAGCTGTCATATCCGTTACTTTCAGAAGTTCTTTCGGATCGATAGAACCTTCTGTCAGTACTTGACCGCGTGCGACTTTATCACCTTCAACAACTTTCAGACGTGCATTATAAGGAGCTGTGTAAGAGCGAGATTCAACTTCACCTTGAACCACAATTTCCTGTTGCTTGTCACGAACTTCGTTGATTTCGGCAACAACACCATCAATTTCAGTGATTGTCGCTTGACCCTTCGGATTACGTGCTTCAAATAGCTCTTGAATACGAGGTAAACCTTGGGTGATATCGTCTCCTGCAACCCCACCAGTGTGGAATGTACGCATCGTTAACTGTGTTCCTGGCTCACCGATAGATTGTGCAGCGATGATTCCAACTGCCTCACCAACCTCAACGTCAGTACCAGTTGCAAGGTTACGGCCGTAGCATCGTTTACATACACCGTGTGGCGTGTTACATGTAAATGCAGAACGAATCCATACTTCTTCAATTCCTGCTTCGACTACTTCAAGTGCTTTATCTTCATCGATTAGTTCGTTTTCGCCTACAATGACTTCGCCCGATTCAGGATGAACAATTGGTTTTCTTGCAAAACGTCCGATGAGACGTTCTTCAAGTTTCTCAATGATTTCATTTCCTTCTTTAATGGACTTCGCCAAGAGGCCTCGGTCTGTGCCACAATCTGTTTCACGGATGATCACATCTTGTGCAACGTCAACGAGACGACGCGTGAGGTAACCAGAGTCAGCTGTTTTAAGGGCTGTATCGGCAAGACCTTTACGCGCCCCGTGAGTGGAAATAAAGTATTCCAATACGGTTAAGCCTTCACGGAAACTAGATTTAATCGGAAGTTCAATGATACGTCCAGCCGGGTTGGCCATCAGACCACGCATACCAGCTAGCTGAGTGAAGTTAGATGCGTTACCACGCGCTCCAGAGTCACTCATCATGTAGATCGGGTTGACTTCATCAAGGGACTTCATCAGTTTACCTTGGATGACATCTTTAGAAGAACTCCAGATTGAAATAACTCTCTCATAACGTTCTTCTTCTGTAATCAAACCACGTCTGAATTGCTTCATGACGTTATCTACTTTCCCTTGTGCTTCTTCAAGGATTTCTTGCTTATCATCTAATACGACGATATCTGATACACCAACTGTGATACCAGCTTTGGTCGAATATCTGAAACCAAGATTTTTCATGCGGTCCAGCATTTTAGATGTCTCAGTGATATGGAATCTCTTAAAGATTTCCGCAATGATTTTACCTAAAATACCTTTTTTGAACGGCGCGTTGATTTCTTGTTTCTCGATCGCAGCTTTGACATCCTCACCTTTTTCAAGGAAGAAACGATCAGGCGTATTTTCTTCAATATTGCTCTTTGTCGGCTCATTCATATATGGGAATGATTCCGGTAAGATTTCATTAAAGATCAGTTTTCCAACTGTTGTGATTAACAGTTTTGAACGCTGTTCATCAGTGAATGTGATATTCTTCAACGAGCTAGCTGCAACAGCTACACGTGTATGAAGATGCACATAGCCATTTTGATAAGCTAAAAGGGCTTCGTCAGTATCTTTGAAGACCATACCTTCTCCGATAGCACCTTTACGCTCAAGTGTAAGGTAGTAGTTACCAAGCACCATATCCTGAGATGGCGTAACAACTGGTTTTCCATCTTTCGGGTTCAAAATGTTTTGTGCAGCAAGCATTAAGATACGAGCTTCAGCTTGAGCTTCAGCAGATAATGGTACGTGAACCGCCATTTGGTCACCATCAAAGTCAGCGTTGTAGGCTGTACATACAAGTGGATGCAGACGAATTGCGCGTCCTTCCACAAGTGTAGGTTCAAACGCTTGAATACCAAGTCTGTGAAGAGTTGGTGCGCGGTTTAGTAAGACTGGGTGCTCACGAATCACAGATTCTAAGACATCCCAAACTTCTGGCTGCACGCGCTCAATTTTACGCTTCGCGCTCTTAATGTTGTGAGCTAATCCTTTTTCAACAAGCTCCTTCATCACAAATGGTTTGAATAACTCAAGAGCCATTTCCTTCGGAAGTCCACATTGATACATTTTCAAATTCGGTCCAACAACGATAACAGAACGCCCAGAATAGTCAACACGTTTACCAAGTAAGTTTTGACGGAAACGTCCTTGTTTTCCTTTCAGCATGTGTGAAAGAGATTTTAATGGACGGTTTCCTGGTCCTGTTACTGGTCGACCTCTACGTCCATTGTCAATCAAAGCATCTACAGCTTCTTGAAGCATTCGCTTCTCGTTCTGAACGATGATGCTTGGTGCGCCAAGGTCTAGTAGTCGTTTTAGACGGTTGTTACGGTTGATGACACGACGATAAAGGTCGTTTAAGTCAGATGTAGCAAAACGTCCACCATCAAGCTGAACCATTGGTCGTAATTCTGGTGGAATCACCGGAAGTACATCAAGAATCATCCAAGATGGTTTGTTGCCTGAGTTACGGAAAGCTTCTAATACTTCAAGGCGCTTGATCGCACGTGTACGACGCTGTCCTTGAGCTGTTTTCAACTCTTCTTTAAGAGTATCAACTTCTTTAACAAGGTCGATATCCTGAAGGAGTTTGTTAATTGCCTCTGCACCCATAGCTGCTTGGAACGTATTTCCGTACTTATCTAAATAGGCACGGAACTCTTTCTCAGAAAGAAGTTGTTTCTTCTCAAGCGGTGTGTTTCCTGGATCTGTCACGACGTAAGAAGCGAAGTAAATCACTTCTTCTAACGCACGCGGCGACATGTCAAGGACAAGACCCATTCTGCTTGGGATACCTTTGAAATACCAAATGTGGGAAACTGGGGCAGCCAGTTCGATATGCCCCATTCTCTCACGACGGACTTTTGCCCGTGTTACTTCTACACCACAACGGTCACATACAACACCCTTATAACGAACGCGCTTATACTTTCCACAATGACATTCCCAGTCTTTTTGCGGTCCGAAGATACGTTCACAAAAGAGACCATCTTTTTCAGGCTTCAGTGTACGATAGTTGATCGTTTCAGGCTTTTTCACTTCACCAAAAGACCAAGAACGAATTTTATCCGGTGATGCGAGACCGATGTTCATATACTCAAAATTGTTCACATCTAGCAAGGGGCCTACCTCCCTTTTAATCTTCGGGTTATACCCTAGTCACTTGCTCTAATCGTTTCTGTTATTCTTTTGTGACTGTGTCACGTTCAAGATCGACAGGTGCGAAGTCAGCGGCATCTTCGTCATTTGATAACGCTAATCCGTCTGCTTTCTTCGTCTCCTCATCGTCCTCTAAATCTCTCATTTCTATCTCTTCTTCATCGCCTGATAGGATTTTTACATCCATACCTAAACTTTGAAGTTCTTTAATTAACACTTTGAATGATTCAGGAACACCTGGTTCTGGTACGTTTTCTCCTTTGACGATGGCTTCGTATGTTTTCACACGACCTACAACGTCATCCGATTTAACTGTTAAGATCTCTTGAAGTGTGTAAGCTGCACCGTAAGCTTCAAGTGCCCATACTTCCATCTCTCCGAAACGCTGACCACCAAACTGTGCTTTACCGCCAAGTGGTTGTTGCGTAACAAGTGAGTAAGGTCCAGTTGAACGAGCGTGAAGTTTATCGTCAACCATGTGAGCCAGTTTGATCATATACATGATTCCGACAGATACACGGTTGTCGAATGGTTCACCAGTTCGACCGTCATACAGGACTGTTTTCGCATCACGAGACATGCCTGCTTCTTCAAGCGTTTCCCAAACATCTTCCTCACGAGCACCATCAAATACTGGTGACGCGATGTGGATGCCAAGGTAACGTGCAGCCATACCCATATGAAGCTCAAGAACCTGACCAATGTTCATACGAGATGGTACCCCTAGAGGGTTTAACATGATATCAATCGGTGTTCCGTCTGGAAGATACGGCATATCTTCTTCTGGAAGGATTTTAGAGATAACCCCTTTGTTACCATGTCGTCCGGCCATTTTGTCACCTTCAGAAATTTTACGCTTCTGAACGATGTATACGCGGACTAATTGGTTTACACCTGGTGGTAATTCATCTCCATCTTCACGATTAAAGACTTTGACATCATGAATGATTCCGCCGCCGCCGTGTGGAACACGTAGAGACGTATCACGAACTTCACGAGCTTTTTCACCAAAGATTGCATGTAATAGACGTTCTTCAGCTGTCAGTTCTGTTACACCTTTAGGCGTTACTTTCCCTACAAGAAGGTCTCCGTCTTTTACTTCTGCACCAATACGGATGATTCCACGCTCGTCAAGGTTACGTAAAGCGTCTTCCCCAACGTTCGGAATATCACGTGTGATTTCTTCTGGTCCAAGCTTCGTGTCACGTGCTTCTGATTCATATTCTTCAATATGAATAGATGTGTAGACGTCATCTTTTACAAGACGCTCACTCATAATGATGGCATCCTCATAGTTGTAACCGTCCCAAGTCATGAAGCCGACCATGACGTTACGTCCTAGAGCCAATTCGCCTTTTTCCATAGAAGGTCCATCTGCAAGGATTTCTCCTTTGACGACTTCATCTCCTACGCTAACGATTGGGCGTTGGTTGTAGCAAGTCCCTTGGTTAGAGCGGACAAATTTCAGCAAGCTGTATTTGTCTAAGTTGCCCTTCACTTTTTGTCCGTCAACGTCTTCATAGCGACGAACCCAAATGGTTTTCGCTTCCACACGTTCTACAACACCTGGATAGCGACAGATGACAGCAGCACCAGAGTCTTTACCTGATACATACTCCATACCTGTACCAACAATTGGTGATTCCGGCTGCATCAAAGGCACAGCCTGACGTTGCATGTTCGCTCCCATTAGAGCACGGTTAGAGTCATCGTTTTCTAAGAAAGGAATACATGCTGTCGCTGCAGAAACAACCTGCTTTGGCGATACGTCCATGTAGTCAACGCGGCTTTTAGGAACAACCGTGTTTTCGCCTCTAAAACGAGCGATGATGTTATCTTCAATGAACGAGCCGTCTTCAGCTAATTCAGCGTTCGCCTGAGCTACAACGTAGTTATCCTCTTCGTCCGCAGTCAAGTAATCAATTCTCGGTGTGACTTTACCTGTTTCAGGGTCAACACGGCGATAAGGTGTTTCGATAAAGCCGAAACGGTTTACTTTTGCAAATGACGATAGCGAGTTGATCAAACCAATGTTTGGTCCCTCTGGCGTTTCAATCGGACACATACGGCCATAGTGAGAGTAGTGAACGTCACGAACTTCCATTCCTGCACGCTCACGCGTCAAACCACCTGGTCCAAGCGCTGATAGACGACGTTTATGCGTCAATTCAGCAAGCGGGTTTGTTTGGTCCATGAACTGAGAAAGCTGAGAGCTACCAAAGAACTCTTTGATCGAAGCGATCACAGGACGGATGTTGATCAGCTGTTGAGGTGTGATCGTGTTTGTGTCTTGGATCGACATTCTTTCACGAACAACACGCTCCATTCTGCTCAGTCCAATTCGGAATTGGTTTTGCAATAATTCACCTACAGAACGTAGACGACGGTTACCAAGGTGATCGATATCATCTGTATCACCTACACCATGTAGTAGGTTAAAGAAGTAACTGATTGACGCAATGATGTCAGAAGGGGTAATGTTCTTTACAGCTTCCTCTACATATGCATTGCCAATCACGTTAATGACTTGTTCGCCTTCTTGGTCAGACGGCGCGTAAATTTTAATAGATTGAAGTTCTACTTCATCTTCTACCACGCCACCGTTCGGGTAAAGCTTTCTAAAACCGATGCCGCTTTCTAAGTATGGAAGAACTTTATCAAGAACTCTTCTATCTAAAATTTGACCTTTTTCTGCTAGAATTTCACCTGTTTCAGGATCAACTAACGTTTCAGCCAACTTTTGATTGAACAGTCTGTTTTTAATATGAAGCTTTTTATTAATCTTGTAGCGTCCAACGTTTGCTAGGTCGTACCTTTTTGGATCAAAGAAACGAGAGTCTAGCAAGCTTTTCGCGTTTTCAACAGTTGGCGGCTCTCCAGGACGAAGGCGCTCGTAGATTTCAAGAAGTGCTTTATCAGCATTCTCTGTGTTGTCTTTTTCCAACGTGTTGCGTAAGTATTCATTCTCGCCAATGAGGTCAAGAATCTCTTGATCAGAGCTGAAGCCGAGTGCACGCAAAAGAACCGTAACCGGCAACTTACGTGTGCGATCGATGCGTACATAGACTACATCCTTCGCATCAGTTTCGTATTCTAACCATGCGCCACGGTTTGGAATGACAGTCGCAGTAAAACCTTTTTTACCGTTTTTGTCTACTTTACCACTGTAATATACACTTGGAGATCGCACTAATTGAGAAACGATAACACGTTCTGCACCGTTAATAATAAAAGTACCTGTGTCTGTCATGATAGGGAAATCCCCCATGAACACATCTTGGTCTTTTACTTCTCCAGTTTCTTTGTTAATTAATCGAACTTTTACTCTTAGTGGAGCAGAGTAAGTGACGTCGCGTTCTTTTGATTCTGCTACAGGATACTTTGGATCCCCTAGGCTGTAATCAATGAATTCAAGAGAAAGGTTACCAGTAAAATCCTCAATTGGGGATATATCTTGAAACATCTCTCTAAGACCCTCATCAAGAAACCACTGATAAGAAGAGGTTTGAATTTCAATGAGATTTGGTAATTCTAACACTTCGCTTATGCGTGCGTAACTTCTGCGCTGGCGGTGTCGTCCATACTGAACTAGTTGACCTGTCAACTGATTCACCCCTCAAATCATGCGTATTATATGTGTAAAAAGTATTTCGGCATTTCAAATGTCAGAAAAGAAATACTTTTACAAGACAAAAGAAAAAAGGGTTTCTAAAATAAGAAAACCACATCCAAAAACAAATACCGATTTTATTAGTTTTCCCAAGTATGCATAATTTATACAAAATAGTTATTTATTAAGCCTATCAAGCAAAATATACATATTGGCATTTTATAATGTTAACACAGCTAGGAAACTGCGTCAAACATTTTTAGCTCTGATAATATAGTAGCCCTTCTTTTTCAACACGACCGTCACTTCTCCAAAGAGCTGCTCTAATTTTTCTATCGTAGATGGTCCGCCTTGCTTTTTCTGGATAACCACCCACAACTCGCCTTCTGGCAATAAATGATCAGCACTTTTTTCAAAGATTGCATGTACAACTTTTTTTCCTGCTCGGATCGGAGGATTGGTCAGTATAGAGGCAAAAGTAGATGATGAATGAACATTCGAGAACAAATCACTTTGATAAATGCGGACATTATCAATTCGATTATGTTTAGCGTTTTCCTTTGAAAGTTCGACTGCTCTTTCATTCACATCAATCATATGAATGGTGCGGCTTGTCAATTCATTCGCTATTGATAAACCGATCGGTCCATAACCGCAACCGACATCTAAGACGTCGCCATCCAATTCAGGTTCTTCAAAAGCTTCAATTAAAAGCCTTGAACCAAAGTCGACTTCTTTCTTAGAAAACACTCCATTGTCACTTGTAAAAGTAAAGGTACGGTTTCTCAAGGTGAAGTCCCAAGTCTGTTTATCGCTTTTCACAGATGGCTTTTCCGTATAATAGTGGTCACTCATGATGAATGGACCTCCTCTGGGTTCAATCGTTTCAGGAGATTAGAAAAGAAAAAGCCCGCCAGTAAAAGCGAGCTTTCTCAAAAGATTAGGCGAAGATTACTTAACTTCTACAGAAGCGCCAACTTCTTCAAGCTTAGCTTTAAGTTCTTCAGCTTCTTCTTTAGCAATACCTTCTTTAAGAGGTTTTGGAGTGTTGTCAACAAGTTCTTTAGCTTCTTTCAAGCCAAGACCAGTGATTTCACGAACCACTTTGATAACTTTGATTTTTTGGTCTCCAGCACCAGCAAGTACTAGATCAAATTCAGTTTTCTCTTCAGCAGCGCCACCAGCAGCAGCACCAGCTACAGCTACAGGAGCAGCAGCAGTTACGCCAAATTCTTCTTCGATTGCTTTTACTAAGTCGTTTAACTCAAGTACAGTTGCTTCTTTAACTGAAGCAATGATTTCTTCGATATTTAAAGCCATTTGTAATTCCTCCATTTTAAGTTATTTTACGTCAAGTACGCATTAAGCGCCTTGTTCTTCTTTTTGTTCTGCAACTGCTTTAGTTGCAAGAGCAAGGTTACGAACTGGAGCTTGAAGAACGCTAAGCAACATAGAAAGTAAGCCTTCGCGAGACGGAAGTTCCGCAAGAGCCTTCACTTCTTCTACAGTCGCTACGTTTCCTTCGATGACACCAGCTTTGATTTCTAAAGCTTCGTGGCTTTTCGCAAAATCGTTGATGATTTTCGCAGGTGCGATAACATCTTCGTTACTGAATGCGATAGCGTTTGGACCTGTTAAGAAATCATTTAAACCCGCTAGTTCAACTTGTTCAACTGCACGGCGAGTCATCGTGTTTTTGTAAACTTTGAATTCTACACCAGCATCACGAAGTTGCTTACGAAGTTCAGTCAGTTCAGAAACTGAAAGACCACGGTAATCTACTACTACAGTAGATGCACTATCTTTAAATTTTGAAGCAATTTCATCAACGAGTACCTTTTTTGTATCGATTGCGCTGCTCATGGTTACACCTCCTGTACATTCTTTGTGTAACACTTATACCGATCAGGTCATCACGTTCCTAACGAACGGTTCTCCATATAAAAAGCCTCCATCAAGACATGGAGGCTGTATATACAAGCATACGTTAACGTAAGACTGTGACATATACACCTCGGCGGGTTATTTAAGCCATCAGGCCCCTGCTGTCTACGGTATAAATGGACATTATTTTATTTTACAACATTTTGATAATATCAAAATGATTGTGACAAGTCAAGAATTACTTTGCAGAGAAAGAAGATGGATCCACTTTCACGCCAGGGCCCATTGTAGATGTAACAGAAACGTTTTTCACGTATACACCTTTAGCCGCTGCAGGTTTAGCTTTAAGGATTGTTTCATAGATTGTTGAGAAGTTCTCAACAAGTTTGTCATCCTCGAAAGAAACCTTTCCGATTGGCGCGTGGATGTTACCAGCTTTATCAACGCGGTATTCAACTTTACCAGCTTTGATTTCATTGATTGCTTTTTCTACTTCAAATGTAACAGTTCCTGTTTTAGGGTTTGGCATAAGACCTTTTGGTCCAAGTACACGACCGATCTTACCAACTTCACCCATCATGTCAGGTGTTGCAACGATTACATCGAATTCGAACCAACCTTGTTGGATTTTTGCGATGTAATCAGCATCTCCAACGTAGTCTGCTCCAGCAGCTTCTGCTTCTTTTGCTTTTTCGCCTTTAGCGAACACAAGAACGCGTTGAGTTTTACCAGTTCCGTTAGGAAGTACAACTGCACCGCGGATTTGTTGATCGTTTTTACGAGGGTCTACACCCAAACGAAAAGCAACTTCTACAGTCGCATCAAATTTCGCTGTATTTGCTTTCTTTGTAAGAGAAACAGCTTCAGCTACATCATACGCTTTTGTACGATCAATTAGCTTAGCAGCTTCTACATACTTTTTACCTTTTTTAGCCATTATATAAATCCTCCTTATGTGGTTTTAGCGGAATAACCTCCCACGAATAAGGGTTGCGAACTTGTCAAAACAAAACTCGCAACCCAACAAGACAAAAAATTAATCTTCGATGACAATACCCATACTACGTGCAGTACCTTCAACCATACGCATAGCTGATTCAACGCTAGCAGCGTTTAAGTCAGGCATTTTTGTTTCCGCGATTTCGCGTACTTTATCACGCTTAACAGTTGCCACTTTATTACGATTAGGTTCACCAGAACCAGACTCAATACCAGCTGCTTTTTTAAGTAAAACTGCAGCAGGTGGAGTTTTAGTAATAAATGTAAATGAACGGTCTTCAAAAACCGAAATTTCAACAGGAATGATAAGACCAGCTTGGTCAGCTGTACGAGCATTAAACTCCTTACAGAATCCCATGATATTAACACCGGCTTGACCTAGTGCAGGTCCAACTGGTGGAGCTGGGTTAGCTTTTCCAGCAGGAATTTGCAATTTAACAACTTTTACTACTTTTTTAGCCACGAGACACACCTCCTTAAAGTCCGTGATGTGGTAATAGGGGAATCCCCCTCCCACTCAACAACTTCATTCTTTATATGAATGACGAAATAACTAGCTAGCGATCTTGAGCGAACTCAAGACGTACCTTTGCTATATTACCACTTCTATACACTCATTTCAAGCTATTTCAATTACAATTTATCGATCTGTGTGAACTCAAGTTCCACAGGTGTTTCTCTACCAAACATATTAACAAATACTTTGACTTTGCTTTTATCGTAATCAATTTCTTCAATAGAGCCAGTGAAATTAGCAAATGGTCCATCGATTACTTTGACTGTTTCTTTTAATTCAAAGTCGATTTCTGTCTTGCGTTCTTCAAGACCCATTCTCTTCAGAATGGTTTCAGCTTCGCCTGGTAATAACGCAGTCGGCTTTGAACCTGATCCGGCTGATCCAACGAAACCTGTCACACCTGGTGTATTCCGTACGACATACCAAGAATCGTCAGTCATGACGATTTCAACAAGGACATAGCCAGGGAACACTTTCTTTTTGACGACTTTTTTCTTACCATTTTTAATATCAGTTTCTTCTTCTTCAGGTACAACAACGCGGAAGATTTTGTCTTGCATCCCCATTGATTCAACACGCTTTTCTAAGTTCGCTTTTACTTTGTTTTCATAGCCAGAGTACGTATGCACAACATACCAATTCTTTTCCATTTTCGTTCAGGACTATTTAGTCCTTCCCTCCCCACATTTCAAAATGTCTATTTGACGTATCTCAAGTAACGGTAAATATTTTCAAGCAATTGAAAAAACCCGTAAAACGGGTTTTTTGGCAAGTCATATTATGATCTATTATAGCACGTTCAGCAGACCATTATTCAAGTATTAATGAATTAATTCAATTAATTGTGAGATTCCTATATCAAGGAGAGAGAAAAAGATTGCAAAGAATACAACTGTTAAAATAACAGTAATTGTGTAGCGGACCATTTCGTTTTTCTTTGGCCAGCTGACCTTTTTCATTTCTTTCCCGACACTTTTTAAGAAACTGATAATACGCATGTAAAAGACCTCCACAGATTAAAGAACGCAAATCTTACTTCGTTTCTAAATGTGTTTTATGTGAATTACAAGTCTTGCAATATTTCTTCACTTCTAATCTTTCAGCTGCTGAAGCCACACTTTTCATCGTTGTATAATTACGGCTTCCACAGTCTTTACAGGCTAGAGTAATTTTCTTCCTCATATTTACACCTATTTTCTCGACATCATTTCTTTAGTACCTTATCACAGTGTCGAAAAAACTGTCAATATAGGTTTTACTAGAGACTAATCTCGCGAAGCTCTAAGTACTTCTCTAATTTTCTCTTTACTCTCTGGAGAGCGTTATCAATTGATTTGACATGACGGTTCAAATCTTCAGAAATCTCCTGATAAGATCTGCCGTCAAGATAAAGCACAAGTACTTTCCTTTCCAGCTCGCTTAATAGTTCACCCATCTTCATTTCAATATCATCAAATTCTTCTTTGCTAATAATCAAATCTTCTGGGTTAAGCGCTTTAGTACCGGAAATGACATCTAATAATGTTCTGTCCGATTCTTCATCGTAAATCGGCTTATCTAATGATACATAGGAATTTAACGGGATATGTTTTTGGCGAGTAGCTGTTTTAATTGCGGTGATAATTTGGCGGGTAATACATAATTCTGCAAAAGCCTTAAATGAAGTAAGCTTGTCCTCTCTGAAATCACGGATAGACTTGTAAAGTCCAATCATCCCCTCTTGCACAATGTCCTCTCGGTCCGCTCCAATCAGAAAATATGATCTTGCTTTTGCACGTACAAAGTTGCGATATTTTGTTATTAAGTAATCTAGCGCATCACTATCTCCGACATGAACCCTTTCAATGACTTGTTCATCTTCCAACTGGCAAAATTGCTCTCTGATGGACTTACCCTTGCTGTTGTTTAGATTCACTTCGATCCCCCCGACCGCACCTAGATAGAAATATTATACATTAATTATCAAAATTTAGTCAAGTTATTCCAAATTCCCTCTTCGCCATTTTTCGAACGTTTTCAATACGTCTTCTGACAATTCAATTTTAGATGCCGGCTTATCAGACGTAATCTTTTTGACACGTGTTTCTATCTTTCTTTCAATCACTTCAATTTCTCTTAACAGCTCTCTCGCCGACTTACGAAGGGCGCCTTGTCCAAAAATCGCCCATTGTTCTGTGTAATCAGATGTCGCAACATGAATTTGCGTTCTAATATTGTTCAAATCCTGTGCAAGCTTTTCAATCCGCTCATCAGCCGTTTCATTCTCTCTCGTAAAGATGACCTCTACCCGGTGGTTTTTCCGCTTTTTCTCGATACCTTTGACCATATGGGCATCGAATACGACGATCACTCGATACCCTGTGTATGCTTGATATTCTGCCAAATATTGAATCAGCACATCTCTGGCTTCTTCAAAGCTGTTTTCCTTTAAGTGTTGCAAACGAGGCCATGCACCTATCATGTTGTATCCATCGACTAAGAGGATGTCCATCTCTATTCTCCTAACGGATAACGTTTTCGGTACACTTCATACATCAATAATCCAGCTGCAACCGATGCATTTAATGAAGTAACCTTCCCTGCCATTGGTAGTTTAATGAGAAAATCACATTTTTCTCTGATTAAGCGACCAATTCCCTTTCCTTCACTACCGATGACTAGAGCGAGAGGCATTGTCCCATCAAACTGTCTGTAATCCTGTTTAGCAGATGCATCTGTACCTGCTACCCAGATGCCCCGTTCCTTCATCTCATCAAGGGCTCTTGATAGATTGGTCACTTTCGCTACAGGTATATGTTCAATTGCTCCAGTAGATGCTTTTGCAACGGTTGTCGTTAACCCTACCGCTCGTCGTTTCGGGATGACAATTCCGTGTGCACCAACAGCATCAGCTGTTCGCATAATGGAGCCCAAATTATGAGGATCTTCAATCTCGTCTAAAATAAGAAAGAATGGCTGTTCATTCCGTTTTTCTGCGATTTGATATAGATCTTCCAATTCTGCATATTCATACGCAGCCACCTGTGCAACGATTCCTTGATGCTGACCAGATACCATTTGATCAAGTTTTTTCCTCGGAACATACTGAATGGTGATATTTTGTTTTTTAGCGAGTTCAATGACCTGCTGGGCTTGTCCTTTTACAGTGTTTTCTGCCATCCAAAGCTTGTATAGCTCTCGATCTGACTTCAGTGTCTCAATCACTGCATTTTTCCCAATCACATAATCATGTTGCTGACTCATTTGTCTTCCTCCCTGACGTTCCGATTTCAATCGCTTGACTGATCAGTTCTTCTAACCGCTCGTCCTGCTTTTCAATAAATAGATAACCCATGATCGCTTCAAGCGCCGTACTATAACGATACGTTTGAACGTCTGTGTTTTTAGGCACTGTGCCCGATTTTGCGTTTCGTCCTCTTTTCAACACCGCTTCTTCTGCTTCAGTGAAAAAGCCCTGCTGCTGAAGCTCAAATAAAATGGCAGCCTGAGATTTAGCTGAAACGATCTTACTTGCTCGTTTATGCAGCTCATTCGGTTTTGTTGCCCCCGTTTGGAGGAGGTGATGCCTCACATATACTTCAAAAATGGCATCACCCATATACGCTAGCGCAAGACCGTTTAATTGCTTTCCGTCTTTCAGCTTTTCAAAATTCAACATGCTGTTATTCTCCTCTTTTCCAACGAGTACCTTGAGGAGTATCCTCTAATACAATATTCATGCTCTTTAACTGGTCACGAATTTGGTCAGATAGCGCAAAGTCACGATTTCTTCTAGCTTCATTTCTCTTCTCAATCAATGCTTCAACCTCTTCATCAAGCGTGTGCTTTTCTTCTAGTGAGAAGCCGAGCACGGACGTCATTTCTTGGAACAAGCCAATAAACGCATGAATGACTTCTTCTGATGTATGATCATTCTCCATATAGTAATTCGCCTGTTTCGCTAGTTCAAATAAAACAGAAATCGCGTTTGCTGTATTGAAATCATCATTCATCTCAGAAATAAATGTCGCGCGCTGTTCCTCGATCTTTGTCAGCCATTCGCCGTTATCCTCTGTTAGATTGGTGCTGCTCTCTAGGCGGTGATGTAGATTAGCATAAGATGTTTTCAGTCTGTTAAACGCGCTCTTTGTACTATCCAATAAATCAATTGAGTAATTAATCGGATGGCGATAGTGAACGGACAGCATAAAGAAGCGAAGCACATCTGGGTCTTGTTCTTTAATAATGTCATGCACCAATACAAAGTTGCCTAGTGATTTTGACATTTTTTCATTTTCAATATTAATGTATCCATTATGCATCCAATACTTCGCAAAAGGCTTTCCTGTCAATGCCTCTGATTGGGCGATTTCATTCTCATGGTGAGGGAATGTTAAGTCCTGTCCGCCAGCATGAATGTCGATCGTATCACCTAAATATTTTTTGACCATAGCCGAGCACTCAATGTGCCAGCCTGGACGCCCTTTGCCCCACGGGCTATCCCATGAGATCTCCTGATCCTTCGCAGCCTTCCATAAAGCAAAATCAAGGGCATCTTTTTTCTTCTCACCTACACGAATGCGGGCACCTGTTTTTAGCTCATCAATCGATTGGTGAGAAAGCTTTCCATAGCCATTAAACGACCGTGTGCTGTAATAGACGTCACCGTCAGCTTCATACGCATAGCCTTTATCAATCAACTCCGCAATAAATGCGATGATTTCATCCATATTTTCTGTTACGCGTGGATGGAGGTCTGCCTTTTTGCAACCTAACGCACTTACGTCTTCAAAATAGGCTTGGATAAATCGATCAGCAATGGTTGGGACATCCTGCCCTAATTCCTTGGCTGCTTTAATCAGTTTGTCGTCAACATCTGTAAAATTGGATACAAAGTTTACATCATAGCCTCTATACTCTAAATACTTACGTACTGTGTCATAGACAATGGCAGGCCTTGCATTCCCAATATGAATATAGTTGTATACGGTTGGTCCGCACACATACATTTTGACCTTTCCTGGTTCAAGCGGAACAAACTCTTCCTTCTTACGTGTCAGTGTATTATAAATATGAATTGTCATGATTGTTCTTCCTTTCTGCTCAATGAAGCCAGCTCACGTTTTAGCTTTTCCATTTCTCGCTCCAATTCTTTGAAACGATCGGAAACTGGATCTGGCAAATCTTGATGATTGAGATCACGATTGATTTTCTTCCCATTTTGAACGACCACTCGCCCAGGTATACCTACAACCGTTGAATGGTCTGGTACATCTTTTAATACAACTGATCCTGCTCCCACCTTGGATCCTTTACCAACAGTAATGGAACCGAGCACCTTTGCACCAGTGGCAATGAGGGCGTCATCTAAAATGGTTGGATGCCGCTTTCCCTTCTCTTTCCCTGTTCCCCCTAAAGTCACGCCTTGGAAGACGGTGACGTTGTCTCCAATTTCACATGTTTCTCCGATCACGACCCCCATGCCATGATCAATGAAGAAGCGTCTGCCGATTGTCGCCGCTGGATGAATTTCAACCCCTGTGAAAAACCGGCTGACCTGAGAAATGATCCGCGCAATGAAATATAACTTACGCTTATAAAATGCGTGCGCGATACGATGAGCCCAAATCGCATGAAGCCCTGAATAAGTTAACACTACTTCAATGTAGCTTCTTGCAGCAGGATCTTGATCAAACACAGTATCAATATCTTCTTTCAGCATTTTGAAAAACACATGCTCCCCCCGTTCTTCCCAATCATTCTCTCTAAAGACTTCTTTTTTGGACAAATAAAAAAACGCCCCTGCCAAATGACAGAGACGTTTTGAAAACGCGGTTCCACTCTGTTTAGAAAACTCTACATCCTACAAGTTTTCTCAACTTCATCCCGTAACGGTGGGTACCGCCCTTGCATACTAACGTACGTGTTCCTCAAGGGTCTTGAGGGTGCATTTCCAATGTCTGTCCATAAGTCTCTTTCAGCCGGTGAAGACTCTTTCTGTGATGGACGTAAACACTGTACTTCTCCCTCGCAACGATTTTCCTTATATTTGTTTAATGCGGTTTAGTACCGTTTCTTTGCCTAAAAGTTCAATACTTTGCGGAAGTTCTGGGCCATGCGTCTGTCCTGTGACAGCTACACGGATCGGCATGAATAGTTTCTTGCCTTTATGCCCTGTTTCTTTTTGTACCGCTTTAATAGCAGCTTTGATTTCATCTGGTGTGAAAGACTCAAGCTGTTCAAGCTGTGCTGCGAACGAAGCCATGACTTCTGGTACTTGCTCTTCTGCTAGCACATCCCTTGCCTCTTGATTATACTCAATTTGCTCCTGAAAGAACAACTCTGTTAACTCCACAATTTCTGCTCCGTAGCTCAGCTGCTCATGATATAGAGAAATAAGTTTGCGAACCCATTCGCTTTCCTCTGCTGTCAGCTGCTCGCTTACCTTGCCTGCCTTTTGAAGATGCGGAAGTGTTAATGCAACGACCTGATCGAGATCAAGTCCTTTCACGTATTGGTTGTTCACCCATTTTAGTTTATGCATATCAAATAGAGCTGGTGACTTAGATAGTCGATTCACATCGAAAATATCAATGAATTGCTCTTTTGTAAACAGTTCTTCTTCGCCAACTGGAGACCATCCAAGCAGTGCAATGAAGTTAAAGAGTGCTTCTGGTAAATAACCCAAGTTCTTATATTGCTCGATGAATTGAATAATGGATTCATCACGTTTGCTTAACTTTTTACGATTCTCGTTCACAATCAAGGTCATATGTCCGAACAATGGTACTTCCCAGCCAAATGCATTGAATACCATGATTTGTTTCGGTGTATTCGAAATATGATCCTCTCCACGGAGAATATGTGTCATTTTCATTAAATAATCATCAATGGCTACAGCAAAGTTATATGTCGGTGTACCATCTTTCTTCACGATGACAAAGTCACCGATGCCATCAGTTTCAAAAGAAATCTCTCCTTTGACCATGTCGTCAAATTTGATCAATTCTCCCTTTGGCACACGGAAGCGAATACTTGGCTCTCTTCCTTCAGCAATGAGTTTGTCCTCTTCTTCTTTCGATAAATGACTGCACTTCCCAGAGTATCGAGGCATCTCACTGCGAGCGATTTGTGCTTCACGCTCTTCTTCCAATTCTTCAGACGTACAATAGCATTTATATGCCAAGTCTTTTTCTAATAGCTCGTCATAGTACTTTTTATAAATATCATTACGTTCTGATTGTCTGTAAGGCCCGTACCCGCCATCTTTATCAACGCTCTCATCCCATTCGATGCCGAGCCATTTTAAATGACGAAGCTGACTTTCTTCTCCGCCTTCTACATTACGCTTTTGGTCCGTATCCTCAATTCGAATAATAAATTTACCGCCTTGGCTACGTGCGAACAAATAGTTGAAAAGAGCCGTTCTAGCATTCCCGATATGTAAATGACCAGTTGGACTCGGTGCATAACGAACACGCACTTCATTTCCCATGAGTTTAACTTCCTTTCATCTGCATCATGTTGTCTGACACCATTTTTTATAACCGTATTTTATCATCAAACGCCGTTCTCATCAAAACGGATTTTACTTTTTCTGAAGAAGCACTGTGGCTTGTGAAGCAATTCCTTCTCCTCTTCCTGTAAAACCAAGTTTCTCCGTTGTTGTAGCTTTGACATTCACCTGTGTTACATCCGCCTCAAGTGCTTCAGCAATCTTGATGCACATCGGCTCAATATATGGAGCCATCTTTGGCTTTTGAGCCATGATGGTGCAATCAATGTTCACGAGTGAATAGCCTTTTTCTTTTACAAGTGTCCAGACATGCTGAAGCAATTGAAAAGAATCTGCATCTTTAAACTCAGGATCAGTGTCTGGGAAGTGTCTGCCGATATCGCCTTCTCCAATCGCACCTAGACATGCATCTGCCACTGTATGAAGCAATACGTCAGCATCTGAATGACCAAGCAATCCTTTTTCAAAGGGAATGGTCACCCCGCCGATAATGAGAGGTCTTCCCTCTGTTAACTGATGTACATCAAAGCCTTGTCCTATTCTAAACATGATCTAGTACCCTCTTTCCGCATCCATAATTGCTTTTGCAACCAACAAATCATCCGGTGTTGTTAGCTTAATATTCGTATAGTCCCCTTGGACAATGTAGACACTCTCACCTTGTAGCTGTTCAACAAGACTCGCATCATCTGTGCCAAGGAAACCTGTCCGCTCCGCATGTTCATGCGCCTCTTTTAAAATAGAATGACGAAAAGCTTGTGGGGTCTGGACTGCCCACAAGCTTTGACGTTCAATGGTCTGTTCTACTTTACCTTCTTGAACGCGTTTGATTGTGTCCTTCACTGGTACCGCTACGACTGCGGAGCCTTTTTCAATCGCTGCCTTAACGAGCAAATCGATTTGTGTATGCTTAATAAAAGGCCTTGCCCCATCATGAACAAGCACGATATCTGCATCCTTTACAGCCTTCAATCCTTCATAAACACTTTGCTGTCGTTCTTCACCGCCAGTGACAAGTGAAACAGGCGTTTGAAAAGCGTGTACCTTTAGTAGCCTTTCAAAGTCATGACGTTCCTCTTCATTAATTGCTAGGATCATGCGTTTGCAAAGTGAATGGGCGTCAAATACCTTCAGTGTATGAATAATGACCGGCAGTCTTTTCAGTTCAATAAAAAGCTTATTGCGGCCGGCCTTCATTCGTTTCCCCTGCCCCGCAGCCGGAATGACTACTTCATAATACATGTTCGTTCTCCCTTTAGAGCGCCTTCTCCAGAAGTTTTGGCTTCGCAAAAATCATTCTTCCAGCAGCAGTCTGCAGCACACTTGTGACAAGCACATCAATATCCTTACCAATGTAATTGCGTCCTTCTTCGACCACAATCATCGTACCGTCATCTAAGTAGGCAACACCTTGGTTATGCTCTTTCCCATCTTTAATGACCTGTACCTTCATTTCTTCCCCAGGCAACACAACCGGTTTGACCGCATTGGCTAGATCATTGATGTTTAACACTGCTACTTTTTGAAGTTCGCATACTTTATTTAAATTAAAATCATTTGTGACAACAACACCAGAAGTTAATTTAGCGAGTTTGACTAGCTTGCTATCAACCTCTTGAATGTCTTCAAAGTCACCTTCGTAAATTTCAACTTTAATATCTAATTCTTTTTGAATTCGATTTAAAATATCAAGACCTCTTCGTCCTCTATTTCTCTTTAATACATCAGAGGAATCTGCAATATGCTGTAATTCTTCTAACACAAATTGAGGAATCACCATAATGCCTTCTAAGAATCCAGTTTGACAAATATCTGCGATTCTCCCATCAATGATAACACTAGTATCTAAAATTTTCAGCTTTTTATCTTCGATTTCAAGTTCCTCATCAGCTGTTCCTTTTTTCTTACTGACCTTTGTAGATCTAGAGAACAGCCCCATCATTTCATCCTTCTTCTTAAATCCTACCTGGAATCCAAGGTATCCTAAAAAGAAAGCCAGGAAAATCGGAATAATGGTACCAAAAATATGATATGGGATATTGTTTATTGGGATCACATTTACAACAAGATATGCTAGAATAAGTCCAAATACTAAACCGAAACTTCCAGATATAAGATCAGGAAGAGGCGCCTTTAAAAGAGAATCCTCGATCCATTTCACCCAATTAACAACATAGCCTGTGCACCATTGGCCTACAACGAAAAACACCGCGGCTCCTATTAGTGCTGAAGAGTAAGCATTTGTTATGAAAGGTATGTCCTTTACATTTAACACTAGAAATAATTCTGGAATGATAAAAATCCCCACAACTGCCCCTAAAATGATAAAAAACGCCTGAACGATTCTTTTTAACATACCTTCACCTCCTTTAGTTTTCATCTGTCAATCCACCTTCATCTGACATTGATATATGTTTAAGTCTCCCATCATGATAAACGGAAAACAAAAAGCATCATTAATATACCCATATTCATCCATTTTTAATCGCATCACCTTTAAAAAAATCTCTTTTTTTATTTTATAGCTGACGATCGATATAATGTTTTTCCTGTAATCTTTTTAATCCTTTTTTTATCTTTTTCGCTCTTACTTCTCCAATTCCTTCTACTTCATCCAATTCTTGTACATCCGCTTCCATAATTCGATCTAATACACCGAATGCTTCCACGACATTTTCCACGATTGGCATTGGTAGTCTAGGGATTTTATGAAGTAATCTGTAGCCTCTTGTGTACACATATTCGTCAATATTTGTAGAAGCTGGATACCCAAGCAACTTGTACAAAATCGAATCATCTAACAATTCAAAACTAGACATATCCTGAAGTTGTTTGAGCAACACATATGGATCTTTGACCTTTTCTTTTGCGTAATCTTTAATAAATAACGCAGCTTCTTGTTCCATATCCGTAATCAGCTCATTGACTTGAAGACGAATCAAGTGTCCCTCTGTTCCAAGTTCTTTGATATACATATTGATTTCATTTTTGATTCTGAGTACCATTTCGTATCGATGCAGAACGGAAAGCACATCACTGAATGTCACAAGCTCTTCGAATTCGAGGGCGCTTAACGTGGATATGGCATGATCTAAAATGGTTTTATATTTTTCAAGAGTTTGAATGGCCTGATTGGCTTTTGTTAAAATAAACCCGATATCCTTCAACGTATAACGGCGATTGTCTTGATAAAGGGTAATGACGTTTCTCCGCTCAGAAATGGCAATGATTAAACAGCCTGTTTGCTTGGCTACACGTTCAGCCGTGCGGTGTCTCATACCTGTTTCTGACGAATGAATCGTTGCATCTGGCATCAATTGGGTATTCGCATACAAGATTTTTTGACCAGAGTCGCTTAATATAATGGCTCCATCCATTTTAGCTAATTCATATAAGTGTGCTGGGGAGAAGGCAGAGTTAATGTGAAAACCTCCATCTACCAGTCCTTTCACCTTATCGTTATAGCCGACAACAATGAGCCCTCCGGTATTGGCCCTCAGGACATTTTCAATCCCAGCTCGCAGCGGTGTCCCTGGTGCCACAAACTGAACGATATCTAAGAGATCGCCTTCTTTGGCTCCTTTTTTCTCTTTTTCCATTTCTATGATCCCCCTAGTGAAATACGAAGTGCCTCCGCTACATTTTCTACACCGACTAACTCAATCCCTCTAGGCTTTTTCCAACCGTCTATATTCGCCTGAGGAATAAACATTCGCTTAAATCCTAGTTTCGCTGCTTCCTGCACACGCTGTTCAATTCTTGATACTCTTCTGACTTCTCCAGTCAGACCGACTTCCCCTATAAAGCAATCTGCTTGATGCGGGGCTGCATCCTTAAAGCTTGAGGCAATACTGACGGCAATCGCCAAGTCAATCGCTGGCTCGTCAAGCTTCACCCCACCTGCGACTTTTAAATACGCGTCTTGGTTTTGGAGCAGCAATCCAACACGTTTCTCTAAAACGGCCATGAGCAATGACACACGATTATGATCAAGACCTGTTGCCATTCTCCGCGGATTTCCAAAGCTTGTCGGCGAAATTAAAGCTTGTATCTCCACAAGAACCGGTCTTGTACCTTCCATTGAGGCAACAACACACGAGCCAGATATACCCGCTGACCGCTCTTCTAAGAAAATTTCTGAAGGGTTTAATACTTCTGATAGCCCTTCCTCTTTCATTTCAAAAATGCCTAATTCATTCGTTGAACCAAATCGGTTTTTTACTGCTCTAAGGATACGAAAAGTATGATGACGCTCACCTTCAAAATAAAGAACTGTGTCAACCATATGCTCTAACAAGCGTGGACCTGCAATCGAGCCTTCCTTTGTCACGTGGCCGACAATAAATATAGGAATACCATTGGTCTTCGCAATCTTCATCAACTGTGCTGTACACTCTCTCACCTGAGAAACTGATCCCGGAGCTGAAGTAATATCACTTTGATAGACGGTTTGAATCGAATCCACCACAACAAAAGCAGGTTTCATCTCTTGTATAGCAGACGTTATAAACTCCATATCGGTTTCAGCCAAAACATGTAATGAGGCGCTTTCAATTCCAAGACGATCTGCTCTTAGCTTCGTTTGTTTAATAGACTCCTCACCAGATATGTATAACACATTCTGATTTTGATCTGAGAGCTGAGCCGATACTTGTAACAATAACGTAGACTTCCCAATCCCGGGGTCTCCACCAATGAGAACGAGAGAGCCTTTGACAATGCCACTTCCTAATACTCGGTTAAATTCTTCTAAGTTCGTTTTTATTCGGGGTTCTTCTGATGTTTCAATTGCAGAAATGGGTGAAGGTTTTTGAACGGTTTGAACAGAATGATTAAAAGCACTTCGACGATTTGCTGGCTCTTTACGAACGACTTCTTCTGTCATACTGTTCCACGTGCCGCAGCCGGGACATTTCCCCATCCATTTGGCGGATTCATAACCGCACGACTGGCATATAAATTTTGATTTTGTCTTTGCCATAGATTGAAGAATACAACTCCTTATGTTGGTCAAAAAATAAGTAAAGGGAGGCATACAGCTAAACAGTATGCCTCACACTTGTTCTACTATATTAGTTCGTAGCAGCCGTTGCTTTTACGACAATTTCTCCATTTTCCACATCTAATACGATCTGTTGACCCTTTTGAATATTGCCCTTCAGCAATTCCTCAGAAAGTCGATCCTCAACGTGCTTCTGAATCGCTCTTCTTAACGGACGAGCACCATACTCAAGGTCTACGCCTTCATCAGCAATCTTCGCTTTTGCTGCCTCTGTCAGCTCAATTGAAAGATCCTGCTCTTTTAATCGTTTAGTTAATTGATCGGACATAAGGGAAACAATCTCTTTTAGATGTTTCTTTTCAAGTGAGTGGAAGACAATGATTTCATCAATACGGTTGATGAATTCTGGTCTAAACGCACGCTTCAACTCGCCCATCACTTTGCCTTTCATATCTTTATAATTTTGACTTTCATCCTGTACGTTAAAGCCAACATATTTATTGCGCTTCAGCTCACTAGCTCCAACGTTTGACGTCATAATCAAGATCGTATTTCTAAAGTCTACAGTACGTCCTTTAGAATCAGTGAGGCGTCCATCCTCTAGCACTTGAAGTAAGATATTAAACACATCTGGATGCGCTTTTTCAATCTCATCTAAAAGTACAACAGAATATGGCTTTCTTCTGACTTTTTCGGTCAATTGGCCTCCCTCATCATAGCCAACATAGCCTGGAGGTGATCCAACAAGTCTTGAAGTAGAATGTTTCTCCATGTATTCAGACATATCAATACGAATCATCGCTTCTTCATCACCGAAAATAGACTCCGCTAAGGCTCTTGCAAGCTCGGTCTTACCAACCCCAGTTGGCCCTAAGAAGATAAAGGATCCAATCGGACGTTTCGGGTCTTTTAAGCCAGCACGAGCACGTCTCACTGCCTTTGCTACAGCCACAACCGCTTCATCCTGTCCAATCACTCGATTATGGAGTAATTGTTCCATATTCAGAAGCTTATCTGTTTCTGTTTGTGCAATTTTTGCAACAGGTACTCCCGTCCAGCTAGAGACAACCATCGCAATATCATCGACTGATACCTCTGAATTCTCTTGGCCTTGCTTTTCTTTCCACGTCTTCTTTGTCACTTCTACTTTTTCACGTAAACGCTGCTCTGTATCACGAAGTGAAGCGGCTTTTTCAAATTCTTGGCTTTGAACAGCTGCATCCTTTTCCTTGCGTACTTCATCTAGCTTTTGCTCTAATTCTTTTAAGTTAGGTGGTGTCGTGAAAGAACGTAGACGTACCTTCGAACCTGCTTCATCAATCAAATCAATCGCCTTGTCTGGAAGGAAACGATCGGAAATATAACGATCAGATAACTTTACCGCAGCCTCAATCGCTTCATCCGTAATAGATACACGGTGATGTGCTTCATAGCGATCTCTAAGCCCTCTTAAAATTTGGATGCTTTCATCGACGGATGGCTGATCGACTTGAATTGGTTGGAAACGGCGTTCAAGTGCAGCATCTTTCTCAATGTACTTACGGTACTCATCTATTGTTGTAGCTCCTATACATTGAAGCTCACCACGAGCTAAAGATGGTTTTAAAATATTGGAAGCATCAATTGCCCCTTCTGCTCCACCTGCACCAATGAGCGTATGAAGTTCATCAATGAAAAGAATGATATTTCCAGCCTGACGAATTTCGTCCATGACCTTTTTCAAACGATCCTCGAATTCACCGCGGTATTTCGTACCCGCGACAACCGTTCCCATATCAAGGGTCATCACGCGTTTATCACGCAAAATTTCAGGCACTTCATTGTGGATGATTTGTTGTGCTAGCCCTTCTGCAATCGCTGTTTTCCCTACACCTGGTTCACCAATCAGCACAGGGTTATTTTTTGTTCTTCGGCTAAGTACCTCAATCACACGTTGAATTTCTTTACTTCGGCCGATCACAGGGTCTAGACTATCCTCTTTCGCAATAGCCGTCAGGTCTCTCGCCAAACTATCCAATGTTGGCGTGTTTGCATTACTATTAGATCCTGTTGCAGACGCACCAGTCTCATTGCTGCCAAGCAGCTGTAATACTTGCTGACGTGCTTTATTTAAGCTCACTCCGAGGTTATTTAAAACACGAGCCGCTACACCCTCACCCTCACGAATAAGACCTAAAAGAATATGTTCTGTCCCGACATAGGAATGACCTAACTTTCTCGCTTCATCCATGGAAAGCTCCGTGACCTTTTTCGCTCTAGGCGTATAATGAGGAATAGCTTGAGATACCTCTTGCCCTCTTCCAATCAAGCTCTCGACTTCTTTTTGGATTTTATCTGAAACAAGACCCAGTGCTTCTAATGCTTTTGCGGCGATACCTTCACCTTCACGCACAAGGCCAAGCAAAATGTGCTCTGTTCCAATATTTTTATGGCCTAGGCGAATGGCTTCCTCTTGTGCAAGTGCTAATACCTTTTGAGCTCTTTCAGTAAATCTTCCAAACATCATATCGTTTCATCCTCCTGTCCATTCCTATGCATTTCTAAGCGCAGCCTTTCTCTAATAATTGCTGCTCGCTTTATATCTCTTTCATTTGGCTTCAAAGCTCCTCCTGAATATTGTTGAAGGAAGCCAGGCTGTGTCAAAATCATGAGCTCATTCAGTATATTACTTGAAAGTCCTTGAATGATCCCTAAATCAATACCAAGACGTACATCCGACAAACATTTTGCCGTTTCCTTCGATTCAATCATCCGACAATTAGCCAAAATCCCTAAAGATCGGTACACTCTGTCCTCAAGTTCAATTTTAGACGTTTGATAAAGTGCTTTTCGTGCAGATCGCTCCTGCTCAATTAGCTGAGCTGCCACACTATTCAAATCATCCACAATATCCTCTTCCGATTGACCAAGGGTCATTTGATTAGAAATCTGAAAGATATTTCCTATTGCTTCGCTACCCTCACCATAAATTCCTCTGACCACAAGACCTAATTGATTGATTGCAGGAATAATACGATTCATTTGTCTTGTGAGAGCCAATGCTGGTAAGTGCATCATAACGGAAGCCCTAATCCCTGTACCTACGTTAGTTGGACAGCTTGTTAAGTATCCTCTCTTTTCAGAAAACGCATAGTCTACCTGCTCCTCAATCCAATCATCAACTTGATTTGCTGCTTTTAATGCTTTAGCAAGCTGGAACCCTGGGAATAAGCATTGAATACGTATATGGTCTTCTTCATTCAGCATGACACTGATCTCTTCATTTTCAGAAAGCAAGCAACCGCCAAATCTCGATTCGGCTAAGTTCGGACTAATCAAATGTTTTTCAACAAGCACCCTTTTCTCTAAAGGCTGTGTTTCATTCATTCTGATTAGCACAAAATTTCCAATATCCTCAACTTCTTGGTTAGCAAATTTTTGCTCGAATTGCTGAAGTACAGCATCAGCCTCTTCTTGAGAAAACTGAGTTGGGAAACGAACATGTTCTAGGTTACGTGCTAGCCGAATACGACTGCTTAGAACAATGTCACTTTCTGGTCCTTTTTGTTTCATCCATTGACTTAATGCGTCTTGAATAAAATGCTGGAGCGACATGTCGTTACTCTCCCTCCCTCTGCTGAGATTGCTCAAGCTCTAATGAACGAATTTGATCGCGAACTTCCGCTGCTTTTTCAAACTCTTCCTGCTCAATCAGCTGTTTCAATTCTTGCTGCATATACTCAAGCTGCCGGCGTACATGTAGGCTACCGGCAATTCGTTTAGGAACCTTTCCATGATGGACTGTATTTCCACTATGCACTTTTCGTAACACCGGATTTAGATATTGATCAAACGTGCGATAACACTCTGCACAGCCGAAACGCCCCGTTTTTCTAAACTGTTGAAAAGTTAAGCCACACTTTGGACATTGATCCACTTCTCTTGCTTCTTGAAAAATAGATGAACCCTTGTTACTACTTGCTGTAAAATGAGGGTCGATATTCAATAAGCCTGACAATAAGTTGTGGATTGAGAAACCTTGGTTTCCACTCATAGCATATGAATCACTGTTTTCTTTTGCACATTGTTCACAAATATGCATTTCTTGTTTTTCTCCATTTATAACTTTTGTAAAGTGAAAAGTGGCTGGTCTCTCATTGCATTCTTGACAAATCAATCTTTTCACCCGCCTTACTTTAATTTCAAAGCATTTAACATCGCTTTCATCATACGAGCACGTAACTCATCTCGTTCAGGTAAATCAATATACAAAACAGAACGGTCCATGACACTAATCATCATTTTCGCTTCTCTTTCAGATAAAATATTATTTTCTACAAGGCGCATAATAATGTGATCAGATGCTGCCTGTGATAAGCGATGATATATTTGGGAAATAATATTGTTCAATAAATCAACTTCATCATTCATTTTGACTTTAATGATGCGTATATAGCCACCGCCGCCACGCTTACTTTCAACGATATAACCTCGTTCGCTCGTAAAACGTGTATTAATTACATAGTTAATTTGTGAAGGTACGCATTGAAACTTATCTGCAATCTCATTGCGTTTAATTTCCAATATTTCTCGACCATTCTGATCCAAGACTTCCTTCAAATACTGCTCGATGATATCAGAAATACTTTTTGCCACTCCGCCTCCTCCTCCATTGACTTTGACTATATTTGACTTTAACCTTACTATAAATTTTTTCGATCGATTTTTCAAGATAATCGCTCAACTAAGAGTATTATTTCCACATTTCTCACGGATCAAACCTCTTCAAAACACAAAAAAGACCAGTTCCAAACGGAACTGATCTTAAGAAAAGCTTGGCGGCGTCCTACTCTCACAGGGGGAAGCCCCCAACTACCATCGGCGCTGAAGAGCTTAACTTCCGTGTTCGGTATGGGAAC